>DATMZB010000248.1:0-4612 GCA_035560655.1 Methanotrichaceae archaeon
GAGTCCTCATGTGTCATATAATCCCGTAAAATTCACAGAATGTAGCCAGAACCGCATCAGAAAATGATCTGAAAGGTGAAACCTTCAATGTCTCAGGTGATTAAGATCATCAGGCATTTCGCGGTTGGGTGTTTCTTTGCAAGTCCCATCCGATAGGCCTTTTTATCCTGCGTGCATGATCTGTTGGCTCCTCAAGCTGCGCGGAGATGGCAGACATGGATGATGCTAACTATAGAGTCCGATGTGAAGCTGCCCTCTGTATCCTAAGAATGGAAGCCTGACTCAAAAGATTCGCGAGGAAGAGATGCCAGAGAGACACAAAAATAGAAAGGAATAGATTATGCAATATTCAGAACGAAATCAAATGTGGCCTGGTCCTTCGAGGTTCCATTAAAGGATATGAGCAGTTGAGGATTGAAGATAGAATCTTCCTGGTTGCCAGCTTCGCCAGGGAAGAAGAGCTGCGTTGTGAGCGCTGTTCCATCGGGCGCCTGCACCTTGACATGGATGTGATTAGTTCTGCCGACGTAGATTCCAGGGATTACTGTCTCCAGCTGGTATCTTCCCTGGCTATCTGTGAACTGGTGTCCCCGCAGCCTGTAACCGACATTATCATACACTCCATTGGCATCAGCCTGCCAGAAATCGAGGAGAGCATTCGCTATTGGCCTGCCGGACCTGGTGAGCACGTGGCCTGTAAGGTTGAGCCTGCTGCCTTCGATGCCCGGCTCCAAGAGCGACTTTCGCTCAGGTGAGCCGGGTTTGAAGTACGGACCTTCGGTGGCTGAAGGCGTCGGATCAGGGTCTTCAATCCTAACAGCAGGTGAGCTAGCTATACCTGTCTCCTTGCCAGATGCGGGCAAAGGCAATGATTTAGAGCCCAGATCCGGCGCGGTCGGAGCGGACTCATCGCCTTTGACAATTCCTGTAAAGAGAGCCATAGAGATTAGCAGCACAAGCATAGATGATCTCATAATGATCTCCTATTGGTTGTTGCATATTTCGATGATACCCGCACCGCGAAAGCAGAATCTGTTTCAGTGGCCGCTAAGTTGGAGCTAAACCTGTTAAAATGTGCAATCCAGTGTCGCCTTCTGTCATGGTCTTCTGCGGTTAAGGTCTTACATCGAACTGCTACAATATAATTGATGCTGAAGACCTATAAAGATGTGGTAATGGATCGGATTACTGGAAAACAAGGGGCTAAGCAATCCTACCAGTATCTCTTCAACGCTTCTCTTACGCGATCAAGTGCAACCCGGGCATCAACAGACAGAAGGCACTCAGGCATAAGTCCCAGCATTGTTTCCAGGTAAGCTGCCTTGATCTCCATGAGCCTCAGGGCCGAAGCATCAGTCAGATCTGCAACGAGCCTGCCTGCGGCCTGAGATGAGCCATCGATGGATCTCCTGAGCTCTTGTATTGCTGCTTCTATATCGAAACACTCAGGATCAATGCCCTCAATATCAAAGCAAGGCTCGCTGTTATCCTGATAGATTATCCTTCCAAGCTCCTGAAAAGCCTCTATGAACTGGTTGAAGGCTGAGGAATCCAGATCGCACCTGCCTCCATGGGTAGATGCATACCCGCACCCGATGCAGGACCGATCAGCCGAATACTGAATGCAGAACGGACAGGTGCCGGGCTTTACGGGCAGGTAGCCCAGCTGATATAGGGCAAGAACTTTGGCGAACCTCCTGGCCTCCTCTAGAGTATTCACCTTCCCATCCAGGGACAAAGAAAGCACTTCAGACCAGCGTATATACTCTCTGCAATCGATTATTATTGCCGACTTGGCCTCGATCAGAGCCTCCGGGCTGATGGCTCTTGCTGCATCTTCTTTTCTATCAGCTCTCTTTTCATTAGCCATAAAAACAGGGAATGGAGCCGAGAAGAAGTTCTCGGCTTTGCTTTGTCTAAATTCGGGTCCCGGTTCTGAAAACCTGGACCACTTGGTTTAATAATTCTTCTCGTTCCTGGTCCTGACATTGTATCCGCGGTACTTGTCCGAGGACTTGTCCTGCAGGTATACGAAATCGAACCTTCGGTCTTCCTTGTGCTCCTCGAACTGGGCCCTGGCGTCGGCCTTGCAGCTCTTGCAGGCATGCCTTGGGATGGATATGCAAAAGACGTTGTTGAGCATTCCATACCCTCTCTGGGCCTTGGACTCGATTGTGGTGTAGCCCGCACAGTCGTCGCAGAGCCTGACAGACTCCTCCTGGCTCTCGTTGATCATGTCAGTGTCATAGAAGACCCGCTTTCTCCTGCGGTAAAAATCGCCGTGCTCTGCCATTGCATTCTCCACCAGCAGGTTGCGATTGTCCCAGATATCCTGTAGCTCCTGGATTGTTGACTCTATCTCCCTGACCATATCTGGAGACTGGGTGAACCTTCCCGGCACGAAGTCAGGCTCCATGACATGGGAATAGTCCAGGCCGGCCATGGCCTGAATGATGCCTGTGTTGACATAGGGCAGGGCAGTCTCTATTGCATAACCTCCCTCAAGAACTGCAATATCCGGAGAGAGCTTCTCACTCAGCTTGGCATATCCCTGGGCTGAGAACCTCATGTTTGCCAGAGGGTCGGTGTAGTGGTTGTCCTGGCCTGCGGAGTTGAGCACCAGATCGGGCTTGAACTCCTTTAGGACCGGCAAGATGAAATTATCAAGCACAAAATGAATCCCCTCATCCGTCGTGCCCGGTGGAAGTGGTATGTTCAATGTCCTGCCAAGAGCCCGCGGCCCGCCGGACTCGTTTGTGAACCCCGAGCCGGGGTAGAGGGTGCGCCCGTCCTGGTGGAATGAGATGTAGAGGACGTCTGGGTCGTGCCAGAATATGTCCTGGGTGCCGTCGCCGTGATGGACATCGGTATCTACTATAGCCAGCCTCTTGTGGCCGTACTTGGTGCGGAGGTACTCGACAAGGATTGCCATGTTGTTGATATTGCAAAATCCCCTGTTGCCGTGGACAACTGTCATTGAGTGGTGGCCGGGCGGACGCACCAGGGCAAACCCGTTCCTGATATCCTTCTTCTCCAGGGCATCGGCCAGCGTAAGGACGCTTCCTGCTGCTATCAGGTGGGCCTCTGTGATCTGGGCCTCAACGTCTGGAACGCAGAAATGGACCCTGGCTATGTCCTTGGTAGTGGCGAGCCTCGGCTTGTACTCCTCAATCTCTGGAAGGTCCATCAGCCCTTCCTCGAAGATCTGGTCCCTGGTGTAGAGCAGCCTCTCCTCTCTTTCAGGGTGGGTGGGAGATATGGCCCAGTCAAAGGCCGGGAAAAATATGAGCCCCGTCTTGCCGGTCTTGTTGGCAGCCATCAGCATCCCCTCCCCCAGGACGGCAGAATGCCTGCAGGTATCTCCATCCTCACGTCCAGTAACCTGCCCACGGTAGACCAGCCCCGGATCATATTGAAGATCTCGCTGTGTGTGACCTCTGCCTCTTTTGCGTACTCGCCTATTCCCAGACGCTGCGCCCTCTCGGCCAGAAGCTTTCTGGCCATCTCTTCAGCCTGCTCCAGATCCATCTTCTTTCCGCTTACCTTTCCTGTCAGTCCATCCTCTGCCACGTAGTACTTCCCCTGCTCTGTGTCTATCCTCAGGTTCAGGGTCAATGTGGGCCTGGCCACTGCAGCTCCTATGGCATTGGCAACAGGAGCATACTCAGGCACTACAGCTTTGGCTCCAAGCCTCTTTGCAACCATTGGAACCAGAGGCGGTGCGGCTCCGCCCACGCCCACCACATTCTGGGCTGAAAGTTTCTCCTTCTTCATGATCTCCCAGACATGGTAGGCCGGCTCCTGCTCCCATTCCAAAAACATCTGGTCAACCTCTGAGACAATCTTTTCAACCACAGCATCTATGACCATCTGGGCTGCCTCACTGGGTGTCCTGCCAAGCTTATTTCCCAGATCTGCCATGGCCTTCTTGGCAAGAGAGGCGTCGCCTATGGTGCTCAGTCCAAGGACCCTCATGGCGTCTGTGGGCGTAGGCCCCGGGCCGCCCATGCACAGTGCCGGTCCTTTCCTGTCCGGCCCAACAGTAATGCAGTCATTGGCCAGGTTGACTGCGCTGTCTCCTCCTATGGCCACTGACTTGACAGCAAATGCCCGGACGTGGGTCAGAAGCGACTCAACCTTGGCACCCTTAGATGACAGTAACGGCTTTCCGTCAAGTATCAGAGCAAGGTCTGTGGTGGTCCCGCCGATATCCACCACTACAGATGTTTTTCCAGGCTCTGTAAGGGCCATGACTCCCATGATGCTGGCCGCAGGACCCGAGAAGATGGTCTCAACAGGCATCTGGACAGACTTATCCAGGGGCAGGGTGCCTCCGTCTGCCTTAAGTATGTACACTGGGGATGAGATCCTCCTCTGGGTCAGGGCCTTTGTCATCTGCTCTACAAACTGCCTGTAGTGGTCCTTGGTGGCAATTGTGAGCATGGTGGTTGCAGCCCTCCTGGGAAAGTTGAGCTGGCCCGAGACCTGGTGGCCAAGCTCTACCTGGAGGCTTGGTACAATCCTGGAGATGATCTCCCTGGCCAAGATCTCCTGGGCGTGGTTTCTCTGGCCGAACTTTCCAACCACAGCCACCTTCTGGATGCCTCTGGAG
>DATMZB010000249.1:0-2846 GCA_035560655.1 Methanotrichaceae archaeon
GGTATTATGATAAATGAGCTAAGAGAGGGACAGCACTAAAAGAGCGCTCTTCAGGGCTATGGAAAGAGAGGCCATAATGCCTGGAGGTAGGCTTCCCAGAGCCCCTGTATCTCGATTGTCTTGAGAGAGTGCATGCATTCCTGGCAGCTTAAGAGTGCAGTCATTTGAATGAGCCAATGGCGAATGTGCCAGCACAGTACGCGAAACTGATGCCCAGGCAAATCCAGGGCCGAGACATCCAGACTGATACTCAGGTTTCAAACCTATAAAGGAGTTATATAGGATTCATATGAGCCTAAATATGCTGTAAGGAGGTTAATAGGGCCTCAATGTGAAAAATAGGTACTTAAATCACCGGGGCAAGTAAGCATCATGAGTGAGTGTGGTGAGGGTTCAATCATGGACGAGATAAAGAGTGGAGGTATGCACATGGGCGAGAAAGCAAAGGGTATAGAGGCTTTAATAAGAAAGATGGCCGGCTACAAGCATATAGATCTCCTGCTGCTCGGATCTGTGACCATGGCTTTTGGAACGCTCTTAATCATATCCACCATAGGTTAGCGGGCCTCCACGCAAAGAAGAATTGCTCCGGGGCCTTTGCTCACCTTTTCGCATTTTATGCTGCCATTAAAGACATTAAACCAAAAACTTATATACGTTTAACGCCGTACCATGCCTTGGCAAAAGTCGAACCTCGTTTCTCCTTCCTTCAAACTTGACTTTTGCTATTTCCCTCCTCTTATAGCGTTTTCTGTACATAGATTAGCAGAGATTGCGCGGCAGATATGCATATAAGAGCAGGATCGCCAGCACCATAGGCCGGGACCCCACTTGCGTTTGCATTCGCATAAGCGCCATTCCCCTCATGGGGAAAACTCAGCGATTATAAAAAGGCCTGCATAGCCAGAATGGGCACTCAGCCAGCAAAGAGATCATGCAGAATGCAGAAGTCTATTGATAGATCTCTTCTAGGCATTGACTCATATTAGGTATGCCCGACTATAGTCTGCCAGGCCATGTCTGACATCGCTTAATAGATAAGGCAGGCCGGCGGGCCTGCCCAAGCAATCACTGCTGTATAATATCATTGGGCTTGTTGCCAGAGACGCTTGTGGATGCCAGCACCAGCACCCCGCCCTGTGTCGCGATATTGCATATGCCGCCACCATCATACGCCGTATTGCCAGTGATCTTGCACCCGGTCATTGAGGCCATGCCCCAGTTCACCAGGCCGCCGCCACTGCCGCCATTAAAACCATTCTCAGCCTTGTTGTTGGTGAACTCGCTGCCAGTAACGGTCATCTTGCCGCCATTTGCCGCGCCGCCGCCGTTATAGAAGCTGGCCGAGTTTCCTGAGACGTGGATGTTCTTGGCGGTAATAGTGCCCCAGTTGGTGAACCCACCACCGCTGTTGGTTCCGATATTGTCTGTGATATAGCTATCTGTCACAGTCATAGTGCTATAGTCGTTGTTGAGGATTCCGCCGCCGCTCGACTCAGCCCTGTTCCCGGTTATGCGACTGTTAACTACAGACATGAGCCCGCCATCGTTGCCTATGCCTGCACCATAATAGGCACGATTCCCGGTGATCTCGCAGTTAGTCACTGTGGTCTGGCCTTTATTATAGATGCCTCCGCCAATATCATTTATGCTGGCATCGCCATTCCGGATGGTCATTCCAGATAGGACCACTTTTCCAGAGGGCCCGATCGTGAAGACGGGGGCTTTGGCGCCGCCATCCACAACAGTCCTCCCAGGCCCGGATCCATATATGGACAGGGACTTATCTATCACCACATTCTCTTTATAAACACCGGGACCCAGGCTTATGGAATCTCCATCCCATGCGGCATTAACTGCGCTCTGGATTTTGCCCCCAGAGAAGCCGCCGGTATAAAAGGTCCCCGACCCATCAACCTTCTTGTAAGCGCCATTTACAGCAGAACTCATCGTCATATCGCAGTCAACCCTGCCCCCTTTGGAGTCCCTGGCTCTGACCTGGTCGCCTACGGATGCCAGGCCGCTTATGGCTCCTTTGAGGTGGCCATCCATAGAGGACTTTGGAGACCCGGCAGAGCTGGATGTTACGCCTCCTATGAACTCTGCATCCTGCCCAGTAAGCCCTGAAACGCCCATATTGACACTGCTTTTCTGAAGCCCGCGTGAGGCGGCGCCTGTTAGCTCGACGAAGCTGCCCAACGCCGTATCTGCGCTCTGGCTGGCTCCGGCGGACTTATCCGTGGCCGTGGCCTCGCCCTGATAGCCGATCAGAGAGCCCTTTTGGACTTCAACGCCCACATCAGCACTGTCTCCTGCCCCGTTACGGGCCTGAGCCTTTGCCAGTATCCTGTTGGCGTTCTTTACTGTCAGTGACTCCTTGGCAGTGAGAGAAGATGCAGCAGAAACCTGGCCCTCCTTGGGCCTGAGCTCAACTTTATAATTGGAGATGGCCCCCTGGTCCACCTTCAAAGAGATCATCGCCTCCTTTCCGGCCGCATCTATCACCTTATGGACCTCGTCCAGGTTGATTAGACCCTGTGAGCTGGACGCAGAAGAGATCAGAGCATCATCTGCTGAGAATACTCCCTGAGCCGAGCTGTCTGCATCCGATGTGGATACAGCAGCCCCGCCGCCGATGTTTAGGCCCAATGCACCGGGCAAAAAAAACAAAAGCACAGCTATGACCGAAATTAGATATTTCAACCCCATAATAAATTTCCTCCCTAGTGGCTGCCTGTTATACAGGCTGCAAGGGATGCGCAGACATCCCAAGGTATTAGAGGAACTGCAAACTATATAAGATTACCTTTATTAATTGCTGATTATCGATTGGTTAAGATATCGAG
>DATMZB010000250.1:0-2590 GCA_035560655.1 Methanotrichaceae archaeon
AATGAGATGCAGGGGGCGAATAGAGGGCGAAAAGAGAGGGCGAAGAAAGAGAGAGTGGGTGAGGAGAGAGGATGAAGAGAGAGTGGGCGAGGAGAGAGGGTAATGTGAGAGGGTGAAGATAGAGAGGGCGAGGAGAGTGGGTGGGGAGAGAAGATGAATGAAATGAAGACCGAGCAGCCATGTTGCAGCGCAAATCCACAAGAGCGGATTTGCCTTGGTAAAAAATAGCGAACCTTAGCTTTGGCCCTGATCCAGTGCAAAGAGTACTCTCTGGACTGCTGTTGCATTGGAGAGCACCGCCACCAGCACAATGACATACTGAAGCCAGCTCGTGCTGTGCAGTCCCAGCACCATGCCCAGGTATATGAGCATCAGTCTCTCGGCCCTCTCCAGCAGGCCGCCCATGCGCTTTTGAAGTTCGGGGTCCTTCACAATGCCCCGGTGGTCGGCATAGGCTCGCACGAATGCAGTCATCACTGATCCAAAGAGCAGGGCCAGTATCCAGAGCTGCATGGATACCCCCAGGAACTCGGACGGCCCTAAATAGATCATGAGGCCAAGGCTTAGAAGCGCCTCCACGTACCTATCCAGGACGCCGTCTAAGAAGGCACCCCTGGCAGAGGCGGTCTTGGTGGCCCTGGCCACTGCCCCATCTATCATATCTATTATGCCTGAGAGCACAAAGAAAGCGAGGCCCGCAAGGAGGCTGTGCCAGGCCAGAGAGGCAGCACCTGCCAGCGCCAGTCCCAGTGCCAGCGTCGACCAAATGTTTGGATGGATGCCTAAACGGGACAGAGGCATCAGCAGCCGGTCTGTGCTCTCCGACTTCAAGTTGGACTTGAGCATGGCTACAGATGCGAGAGGAAGCTCTCCATCCTGTCCAGCGCCTCTATCAGCTCTTCTCTGGAAGTGGCATAGGAGCACCTCAGGAATCCCTCGCCGCTCTGTCCAAAGACGCTTCCAGGAACTGCAGCCACCTTGACCTCCTTGAGCAGCCTCTCAGCAAAGGCCTCTGAGGTCATGCCAGTGGACTGGATGGAAGGGAAGGCATAAAAGGCTCCTTTGGGCTCAAAGCAGCTCATACCTATCCTGTTTAGTCCTGACACGAAGAGCCTGCGCCTCAGGTCGTACTCATGCCTCATGCGCAGCATCTCGTCCTCGCCGCGCTGGAGCGCCTCCAGTGCCGCCACCTGTGCCATTGTTGGGGCACAGAGCATTGTGTACTGGTGGACCTTGGTCATGGCAGAGATGATCTCAGGAGCGCCCATGGCATAGCCCACTCTCCAGCCGGTCATTGCGTGGGATTTGGAGAGGCCGTTTAGGAGCACAGTCCTGTCCTGCATGCCCTCAAGCTGAGAGATGCTGCAGTGCTTGCCTGCATAGCTGAGCTTGGCGTAGACCTCGTCAGAGATCACTATCAAATCGTGCTCCATGATCACGTCTGCTATCTCCTCTAAGTCCTGGCGGGTCATTATGGCCCCTGTGGGGTTGTTTGGATAGCTCAGGACAATGGCCTTTGACCTTTCAGTTATTGCCATCTCAATATCTTCAGGCCTGACCTTGAACTCCTCAGAGAGCCTGGTTGGCACGGCTCTTGGCACGCCGCCTGCCAGACCAACGTCTGGCGCATAAGCCACGTAGCAGGGTTCAGGGATTATTACCTCATCCCCGAAGTTGAGAGTGGCCCTGAAGGCCAGGTCAACGGCCTCGCTGACGCCAGTGGTGATTAAGACCTGGTTTGTGGAATCGTACTCCAATCCGAGGTCGGTCCTGGTCATGTCAGATATGGCTGCTCTAAGCTCTGGCATCCCGGCGTTGGAGGTGTATGATGTTACTCCCGACTCCAGAGAGTATATGCAGGCCTCTCTTATGTGCCAGGGAGTGACGAAGTCGGGCTCGCCCACGCCCAGTGAGATGGCTCCATCCATCTCGCTTACAAGGTCGAAGAACTTGCGTATGCCCGAGGGAGGCATGGCCTTGACTGTACTTGAAAGATGAGCATCGGGGTTCCAGGCGCTTCTCTGTCTCAGGCGCATGTTCATGGAGATATCACCAGCCTTTTTGGCTTGGGCTTATCTGTCAGATCAACGCCGTGCTCCTTGTAACCCTTGAGTATGAAGTGGGTGCATGTGGACTGCACGCCCTCCAGCGGTGCGATCTTCTCTGCCACGAAGAAGGCCACATCCCTCATGGATTTTCCCCTGACGGTCACAGAGAGGTCGTAATCTCCAGAGATGAGCCTGATTGAGTGCACCTCGGAGAATCTGGCGATCCTCTCTGCCACTGCATCGTATCCGGTCTTGCGCTGAAGCGCGACCTTGAGGTCTATGACTGCAAAGACGTAGCCCTCATCAGTCTTATCCCAGTCGATCAGTGTTATGTACTTCCTGATTACGCCGGAGTCCTCCAGGGCCTTGATCTCCCTGGCAATATCTTCTTCAGGCCTGCCAAGCAACGCAGAGATCTCGGCTGGAGTGGCCCTGGCGTTCTCAGACAGGATCTCCAAAATCTCGTTCATGAAATCTTTTACTCAATGGAGCCCTGCGGTTATTAGGCTTTGCGCCCCGAAGGAACACCGAAGGAATAACAC
>DATMZB010000251.1:0-4847 GCA_035560655.1 Methanotrichaceae archaeon
CTTCGACCTGCGTCCAAGTGCTAAAACAATCATTGCAAACATAGCTATTATTCCAAAAGCCGATATAATTAAAGACAAAGCTGCAAATAACAATTACAGTGATCAATAGCAATATATACTCGCCTAACGGATGCGACTTAGCATTATATTTTCTTAGATGTGGCTCTATTTGTTCCAACACATTATGGCATATGGTCATAACACCTATAAACCTATTGAAAATGCTATGATACTTGACGGAACCCCCTCCACTTAGACAATGAGTTGAGCAAGGAGGTTCGTAAAGTATAGCAAATAAAAGACGAGATAGCACTACGATCGAAAATCTAAGAATAGGTCGTCCTAAAAGCTTTAAATCTTGATAAGGCATGTTTAAAAGACCGTGCCTGAAAATGGAAACAAATTAGAATAACGCAAAAGTTCCGTGGGGATTTACCTAATGAGGATGCAAGTGAAAAGCAATACTAACATCGTTGATCTTCTTATTCACTAGTCACCCCTGTATATCCATGAGATAAATAAAAGTTAGCAGAATTCCCAGGCCTTTAACCCAGGATCTTCTGCAGATGGAACTGATGAGGCCCGAGCTTGCCCCCGAAGTTCCCGGCCGAGATCTTGACAACCCCCGGCACTGTGCAGGCCGCCATAATTCCAGCCCTCATGGCCTCCTCAATGGCCTCCCTGCTCACGCCGTTGATCACTATCTCATACCCGGATGTGACATCCTCAGGCAATGTGCACACGCCGTTCTCCCTCAGCGTCGGACAGAACGCCTGGTTGGTTGAAGCCTTGAGGAACTTGTACTTCGACCCGACCTTGGACCCGCTTGCCACCACTCCGCCCGGGAATGGCGTTATGGTCCCCTGGAGCTTGGATATCTCATCCACGGCCACCTCGGCCGCAGTGAGCGCCGCCGCCTGGTTCTGGGCCAGTATGTAGAAGTTTCCGCCAGCAATGCCATCCACTGCCCCGATGGTCTCTTCAACCTGGAAGGCGCCTGACATTATAGGTATCCTCCAGATCTTTCTGCCCTCGCACTCGACCATTGCCTGGAACCCGTCCCCAAAGAAGGAGAGCTTCTTTCCAGTGTCGAACTGCTTCTCGGCCTTTGGCAGGCCATTAAATGCTGCGGTGGTCGGTGCAGTCAGAATGCACTGCCCTATGCGGTTTAAGACAGACATCTCGAGGTTCTTGTACCCCATGTTGCAGATCTGAATGTATACCCCCGGCCTTCCATCCGGGGTCTCCTTTGCGCTCGCCACGCACTCAATGCCGGCCTCAGCAGGGCATCCTATGACTGAAGTACCAAAACCTGTGGCCTCCCTGGCAGCAGCCAGCGCCCAGCGCTCGGTCATTGCAGTGACCAGAACCCTGGCTATCTTTATTGGAAAGGCCTCTGCAAAGGTATCCTCTATCTCTACGCCATTGATCTTCATTTTATCACATCACACCACTAAACCGGAGTGTACGCGGCCAGCTCAAATCCCAGCTCGCCCTGGTACGCTGCAGCAGAGCAGACCGGCCTCTCAAAGGACAGCTTGAATGCAGCCTTTGCAACAGACGCCGCATCGTCTCCTGCCAGAGCCACAGCCTCGAAGTCCGTCTTCTCATAAGTGGCCACCATGAAGGCATCGCCATCCTCAAGGTGGAACTGCTTGGCCCTGATCTCTCCCTTGCTGGCAATCCCAAGCCAGCCCTCGGACCCCCGCACGGCTCCCGCCAACCGGGGCGTGTCCAGCTCATCCCTCTCATAGCCGTAGGTCAGGAGGGTCAGAGCAATGGCCTCCAGGGGCCTCATCCCATCTCCTACCTTCTCGGCTATTGTATCCGCCTGGGTGCCGTTTGCTACCACTGCAGTGTCTTCAACGACCCGGATGCAGTTGTAGGTTATATACGGATTCTTGGCCAGGTCCAGCGGATCTTTTGGTGCGATGGTCACCATCCTTCCCCGAACTGCTGATTTGCGGTTGGGGAAAGAGCGTGACGAGACGCGGTACCCTGCAAACGACCTGTCACCAGTGCGCCCTATGGCTACTATCCGGCCGACGTACATAGCTCCTCAGCCTCGCTTCTATCAACTCAACTCAGTCCACTAAGCCGTACTTCTCTATGTTGGACTGCGCAATGCCCTGTATGGCCTTGAGCACATCTGGACCGCCCGACTTCTTGAAGAGGTGCTTGTACCTCCCCTGGGCCTTGAGGTAGTCCTCTACAGGCTTAAGAGCCCTGATCTTCTTCACGCCGTCCAGCTTCCCGTCAACCATCTCGTAGAGCGGCCACAGGCCCGTCTCCACTGCAAGCCTTGCAATCTCGATGGTGGACCCTGCCTCAAACGTCCAGCCCGTGATGCACGGTGCATTGACCTGTATGTAGGCAGGTCCTGGTATCTCCAGGGCGCGCTTGATCTTCTTCCTGAGATCGACAGGGTAAGCTACAGATGCCGTTGCCACGTAAGGCACATTGTGGGCAACTGCAATGGCCGGCATGTTCTTCTTAGGCCTTGGGTTGCCCATGCTCTCCTTGCCTGAAGGAGTCGTGGTTGTGTGCACGCAGAATGGAGTGGACCCCGACCTCTGTACGCCCGTGTTCATGTAGGCCTCGTTATCGTAGCAGATGTACTTGATATTGTGGCCGCGGTCAAACATTCCAGAGATTGAGCCAATTCCTATATCGAATGTGCTGCCGTCTCCGCCTATACATATGACGTTTGTGTCCTTGCACTGGCGCCGCAGCGTGACCTCAACTCCTGATGCCACAGCAGCCGCATTCTCAAAGAGGGAGTGCAGCCATGGCACGTTCCAGGAGCTCTCTGGGTAAGGAGTGGATGTCACCTCCAGGCAGCCTGTTGGCGATACCACTATGGTATTTTCGCCAGCCGCGTCAAGGACCAGCCTGATGGTGGTGGGCATGGCGCATCCTGCACAAGCCCTGTGACCTGGTGTAAACAGATTCTGCATCTACAAACCTCCTAAATTATCTCCTTCCTGAGGTTTAGGAACTCAAACTCAGACTCTATGCCCTTCTCAGCAGCCTTTGCCTTCTCTACTATCTTTCTTATGTCCTTGATGGTTATGTCCCTGCCGCCAAGGCCTGCTGTAAATCCGATTATGGGTGTCCTGATCTTGCTGTTGTAGAAGGCTGACTTGAGGTCATTCAGGATCCCTGCCTCCATGCCAATGGAGACGTCCTTCTCAATGACCACTATGACGCTGCAGTCCTTGAGTGCATTCCTGAGAGCCTTGACTGGAAACGGCCTGTAGGACCTGATCTTGGTGAGGCCGACCTTGATTCCCTCAGCCCTCATCTCGTCTATGGCGTCCTTGATTGTGCCAATGACCGATCCCATGGTGACTATCATGATCTCGGCATCATCGGCCTGGTACGAGTCTATAAGCCCGCCATAATACCTTCCAAAGGCCTCATTGAACTCTTTTGCCACGTCCTCTATCTTCTTTAAGGCGCGCTCCTGGGCCTCGAACTGCAGATACCTGAACTCAGTGTAGGTGCTCGGATCTGCAAAGGCCCCTATGGTCATTGGGTTCTTTGGGTCCAGTACGTACTTGGGCTTGAAGGGTGGCAAAAACTTCTGGACTGCATCCCTGTCCAGCAGCTCAACTGGCTCATAGACGTGGGTGAGCACGAACCCGTCCATGCAGGCCATGACTGGAGTGAGGATATCTGGATCTTCAGCTATCTTGTAGGCCTGGGGTGTGAGGTCCACTGCCTCCTGGACGTTCTCGGCATAGAGCTGTATCCAGCCGCAGTCCCTGGCGCCGACAGAATCCTGCTGGTCGTTCCAGATGTTGAGCGGAGCTCCCATTGCTCTGTTGGCCACGGTCATGACTATAGGCATTCTCAGTCCTGAGACGTTGTAGAGCACCTCGTACATCAGAGCCAGGCCCTGGCTTGTTGATGATGAGTAGCTTCTGGCGCCGGCGGCGCATGAGCCCACCAGGGCGGACATTGCTGAGAACTCCGAGTCCACAGTTACGAACTCCGAGTCGAGATCGCCGTCGGCCACCATCTGGGACAGGTTCTCGACTATGTGGGTCTGGGGGGTTATGGGGTAGGCCGAGATAACATCAGGCTGACAGCACATGACTGCATGGGCCACGGCGTACGAACCTTCTACGACTTTCATCATTACTTCTCCTCCAATACCATCTCTATGGCGCCGCGGGGGCACTCATGGGCACATATTCCGCATCCTTTGCAGTAATCCAGATCAGGCACGAACTCGCCCTCCTTTTGGTGGACGCAGCCCTCTGGGCAGTAAATCTCGCACAGGCTGCACTTTATGCACTTCTTCTGGTTGACCACCGGGACAAAAGTCCTCCAGGCTCCGGTCTTGGTCGCCTGTGTGGATCCAGGCTCAACTAAGGTGCGCTCCCTAACGTTCAACATTAGCTGACCCTCTCATAAGCGGTTTTGATCGCCTGAAGGTTTCTCTTGCCAAGGTCTCCAGAGAACCTCTCCATTATTGCCTCGTTGATGCCCTCCAGGCTCACCTCATGGGTGGCTCCGCAGAATGCTCCAAGCATTGTTGTGTTGACTATGGGCCTCTTCAGTATCTCCATGGCGATCTTGGTTGCATCTATTGTGATCACCTGGGCTTTGGTCTTGAGCTTGAGCTGGTCTTTTGGTCGATCTGTGTTTATTATGATCTTTCCATTATCCTTAAGCCCGCTTGCGACATCGACCACGTCCAGAAGGGTAACATCCTGAACAATCACGTAGTCGGGCTCGTAGATCTGGCTCCTTACACGAATGGGCTTGTCCGCGATCCTGGCGAATGCCATCACAGGGGCTCCTCTCCTTTCAACCCCAAAGGCCGGGAACGCCTGAGA
>DATMZB010000252.1:0-2812 GCA_035560655.1 Methanotrichaceae archaeon
CTGAGAAAACAAGTTGATTATTGAAAGGAGAGCCTGATTTTGAAGATCATCCTGATGGGCAACCCCAATGTAGGCAAGAGCGTGATCTTCTCCCGGCTCACAGGCATTGAGGTCATCTCTGCCAACTATCCGGGCACAACAGTTGAGTACACCGAGGGCAGGATGAAACTAGATGACACCCCTGCTGTTGTGATCGATCCCCCGGGCGTCTACTCACTGGACCCCACATCCAAGCCTGAGGAAGTGGCCAGGGAGATCTTCGATAAGGGTGCGGACATTGTAATCAACGTCGTAGACGCCACCAACCTGGAGAGGAACCTTAACCTTACATTGCAGCTCCTTGAGAGAGGCCTGCCAATGGTTGTGGCCCTCAACCTCTGGGACGTAGCCACCCATAAAGGAATCACCATAGATATCGAGGCACTGGAAAGAGAGCTTGGAGTTTTGGTGGTTCCAACAGTGGCTGTGAGCGGCCAGGGAATAAGAGATCTGGTGAATGCCGTGGCCCTGGCATTAGAGTCACCTCCGCCAGAGCCAGTCCGCTTTGAATCTGCGGACGAGCGCTGGGCCCGCATAGGCGAGATAACAGCAAAGGTGCAGAAGGTCGAGCACAGGCATCCATCTTTTCTTGAAAAGCTTGAGGACTTCACAATCAGGCCAATGACCGGCATACCTGTGGCCATACTGGTGCTCTATGCCTCATTCAGCCTGGTCATATATGTGGGCGAGTTTCTGTCCAGGTACGTCACAGACCCAATCTTCCTGGCCTACTCCAACATCGTAACAGCATTCGTCGACGCTCATGCCTCTGGAATTGTCAGAGATGTTCTGGTTGGCGAATCGCCCGAGCTCCTGAAGTCATTCGGAATGCTGACAACGGGCCCATACATCCCGCTTGGGGTAGTGCTGCCATTTCTCATACCCTTCTATCTCATACTGGGCTTTCTGGAGGACATCGGATACCTTCCAAGGCTCAGCGTGCTCCTTGATGCACTTATGCACAGGATAGGGCTTCACGGAGCGGCCATAATGCCATGCGTCCTCGGCCTTGGATGCAGCGTGCCTGCGGTACTGGCGGTAAGAGTGCTGGAGTCGCCAAAGCAGAGGTACCTGGCTGCAACTCTAATGACAATGGCCATACCGTGCGCATCCCAGAACGCCATGATATTCGGGATGCTGGTGCCATATGGGCTGCGATATATCGCCATTGTGTACGCCACGCTCTTCCTGACCTTCGTGGCTACTGGATTCCTGCTGCACAGGTTCGTTGGCGGCGAGTCCCCTGAGATCTTCTTAGAGATCCCTCCCTATCGCGTCCCTGACGCGCGGTCTCTTTTAAAGAAGACCTTCATAAGGCTCAGGTCTTTTCTCAATGAGGCTGTGCCCTATATAGTCCTGGGCATGCTGGTCATGAACATATTCTATCTCTCAGGACTTATGCACATGATAGGCCTGGGATTGAGGCCGGTGGTATCAGGCCTGTTGGGACTGCCAAGCGATGCAGCCACTGCCCTGATAATCGGGTTTTAAGAAAAGATGTGGGCATAGGGATGTTCGCCCCTCTGGAGATGACTCCCCAGCAGCTTGTCATTGCCTCTGTATTCCTGGCGATGTACTTCCCTTGTGTGGCCACATTCATGGTCATGATGAAGGAGCTGGGCATGTCAGGAGCTTTCAAGTCAGTCGGGCTCAGGCTGATCATAGCCCTGATGGTAGGAGGCATCCTCAAGCTGGTCCTCATCTGATCCGAGCGGTCTGATACAGATCTTCAGGCCAGGATTGCATGCAGTGAATGTGTCGATTGCTGCCAGTTCTCCTGTAAATGCCTATGGTTATGGTTAGGCGCCTGCACCCGGTACAAAAAGATCATGGATGCAGGAGTCCATAGCCTCCCAGAGGACAGCATTTCCAAGGACACTCGACATTGTGAAACGAGCCCTTCTCGGCAGATGCCAGAGAGTGAGGTTCTCACTCACTTGATCTCTGGCCCGGTCCAGGAGACCAGAGGGTGCAAATCTGCGTTAGAGCCCCCTTTTATCTTGTAGTCCATATCGCATATTCCATCCCCGCTGGTATCGTTGCAGCCCACATCAGGCTTATCGAAATCGCTGTAATGGTTTCCTGCAACCGCGGATCCATTGAGAAGACTTTTGGCATCAGGGACGGAACCCCACGAGTTGTTTCCTTCATCAAAGGCGTTTATGTAATTATCTCTGAGATCATTTTGATAGATCAAGTTGCCTTTGGTAGGCCCTGAGTAGATGCCATAGTTGTCCTTATAGGCCACATTTCCAAAGACTGTGTTGTTGTCTGACATGATCCTTATGCCAGCGTTGCCGCATCCACAGTGGCCTGAGTTGGTGACATTGAAGCCATCCAGAACAGCTCCATCTGCATATATGGTTATGGCGCTTCCTGTGCCATTGGCATCGATCAAGGGCATGCCGGCCCCGGTATCCATGCCCCTAAGCTCGACCTTCTTATTCAAAAAGATGTGTTCTTGATAGGTGCCGCTTGAAACCTCGACGACATCGCCGGGTCCAGCCGCATCTATGGCCGACTGTATGCTGGTGTAGTTTGCAGAGCCATTAGGTGTGACAGTCAAGATGGCGGCCTGCCCAGGCGCTGCCAGCAAGATCAACAGAATCATAGAACTCAAGATCGCCGAATTCAGGATTGCCAAACTTGGTCTCATATCTTCCCTCCAAGGGCCTCTTCCAGATACATTAAGAGATCATTCCCTTGCTATCTTCATAGATGGTAGGCTATTCTCAACCAATATATATAATTAATCTTCAGCGATCCTTTGGAT
>DATMZB010000253.1:0-2370 GCA_035560655.1 Methanotrichaceae archaeon
CAACAGCATAACAATTCTGTCACTGTTTATTGCCATCCAGTAACACGCCTTTAGGAAGTTAACAAGTGTTAACACCCCTTCATGCAACATCACTCAAAAACACCCCCGTACGCAACAGTACCATTTCCCGCAGCCTTTATATAGAACTTCAAACAGCTATTAGAAAAAAAGTCGGGGAGGATTTGGTTTGGCAGGTCTTAGCGGCACTCCAGTGATACTATTGAAGGAAGGAAGCAAGAGAGAGACTGGAAAGGATGCGCAAAAGAAGAACATAATGGCTGCCCGGGCGGTAGCTGATGCGGTCAGAACGACCCTTGGTCCAAGGGGCATGGACAAGATGCTCATAGACGGCACAGGGGATGCAACCATCACCAACGATGGAGCCACTATCCTGAGAGAGATGGATATTGAGCATCCTGTAGCCAAGATGATTGTAGAGGTGGCCAAGGCCCAGGATGACGAGATCGGAGACGGCACCACCACCGCAGTGGTAATAGCAGGCGAGCTTTTGAAGAACGCCGAGTCGCTCATTGACCAGGGCGTGCACCCCACAGTCATAGTTCTCGGGTATAAGCTGGCCCAGGCCAGGGCTCAGGAGATACTGAGCAGCATGGCTGTAGATATCTCTGGAAATAACAGGGATATCCTTATGAAGATCGCCCAGACCGCAATGACTGGAAAGGGCATCCAGATCTTCATAGACAAGCTCTCAGGGATAGCCGTGGATGCAGCAGTTGCAGTCTCAGATAACAAGAGGCCGGACGTCGATGAGAACATCAAGATCGTAAAGATTACAGGCGGCTCTCTTGAGGACTCTGAGATCAACTACGGCATAGTTGTTGAGAAGGAGCGCTTGAACCCCGAGATGCCAAAGAGGGTTGAGAACGCCAATATAGTCCTCCTGGAAGGGACTCTCGAGCTGAAAAAGCTCTCAAACGATGCCAAGATCTCCATAACCAAGGCCGATGAGCTGCAGAGCTTTAAGCAGAACGAGGAAGAGGTTCTCAAAGCCCAGGTAGAGGCCCTGGCCAATGCTGGCGCCAATGTGGTCTTCTGCCAGAAGGGCATAGGCAATACCGCATCCCATTTCCTGGCCAAGTACGGCATTCTGGCCGCTCGCAGGGTCAAGGACGAGGAGATGAAGATGCTGGCTTTGGCCACAGGCGCCAGGATCATAGGAGATGCCTCTGAGGTCACAGATAAGGATCTGGGCCACTGCAAGTCAGTTGAGGAGAGGAAAGTTGGCAAGGACGAGCACATGATCTTCGTTGAGGGCTGCACCAGTGCAAAGGCCGTATCAGTAATCCTGCACGGCGTTTCAGAGCAGTTCTTAGAAGAGGTAGAGCGGGCCATGAATGATGCTTTGCATGTGGTCCTGGATGCTCTCCAGTCAGGTAAGATCGTTCCAGGCGGAGGGGCTCCGGAGATTGAGGTGGCTGAGAAGATCAGGGTCTATGCCTCAACGCTTTCTGGGCGCGATCAGCTGGCGGTCATGGCATTTGCCAATGCAGTGGAATCCATACCAAAGATCCTGGCCGAGAATGCAGGCTTTGATCCAGTGGATGTCCTTGTTGCTGTGAGGTCGAAGCACGGCCAGGGGATGAAGAACACCGGAGTGGACCTGATCACTGGCAAGCCCGCAGATATGCTAAAGCTAGGCGTCGTCGAGCCCCTGAAGGTCAAGACACAGGCATTGAAATCGGCCACCGAGGCCGCGACAATGGTCCTGAGGGTCGATGATGTCATAGCTTCAAAGGTAGAGGGGCTAAAGCCAAAGCCGGGACAGAGCCCCCACGACTACACCAGGCCCTTCTAAGCAGGCTTCTGCCTGCAATTCCTCCCTTTTACAGGAGCAGTTTCGCAAAATTTCTGCAGGGCGAAAGCTATGGCAAAGGATAATTCAAATCAAGAGACACCCGGCTCAGATGCGGCCGAAATAAATGAAGAAGATGATCTAAAAAGGCAGCTCCAGGAGGCAGAAAGTCTTGCTGACGAGCGATTGGATCAGCTCAAGAGGTGCCGGGCTGAGCTGGACAATGCTTTGAAGATCGCAGCCCGTGAGAAAGAGGATCATGTCAGGCACGCCTCAGAGAGGATAGTATCCAGGCTCTTGTGCGTCCTTGACAGCCTTGAGCAGGCCTCAAAGCACGACGAAGGTGCAAAGGTCCTCTACCAGCAGCTCTTCGACGTCCTGAAGGGTGAAGGCCTGGTGCCAATCGAGGCAAAGGGACTTAAGTTCGACCCTTACAGGCACGAGGCACTCATGCAGGTAAAGGCCGAAGGCCTTGAGGATGGTATAGTTTGCGATGAGATCCAGCGTGGCTATCTCCTCAACTCAAGAGTGATCCGATTCTCAAAGGTGGCTGTAGC
>DATMZB010000254.1:0-7336 GCA_035560655.1 Methanotrichaceae archaeon
CCATAATGCAGGTTACTAATCCATACACCACATACATGTCTATGGCCAAAACTGCCGACATCACAAGGCGGGACAGTTCCTCACTATGAAGCAAATGTAAACATTGAACTCATCATCAGCGATTGGTCAATTACGGCTCAGTATGGAAAAATTTGTGACAAAAAAAAGCTGTACCATCAGAAATAAGAACTAGTCACCACATAGCAGCGGGGGAAAAGAGCCATGGAGCAATAAGAAGATGGACGCAGCCATGAGGCGATCAGGGATTGAGGTTATTGGAGATGTCCCCTGGGGGACTCATTTCTGCCAGTTCTATGAGACGGGCCAGGACCTGGTCGAGGTTCTAGTGCCTTATTTTAGAGAAGGGCTGGCATCAAACGAGTTCTGCATGTGGGTGACTTCAGAGCCTCTGAAGGTCGATAAAGCAACAGATGCCTTGAGGGCTGCAATTCCGGACCTGGATGATTATATCGACAGAGGCCAGATTGAGATACTCGACTACAGCCAGTGGTACACCCGATCGGGAAAGTTTTCGGCTGATGAGGTCCTCCAGGGCTGGGTAGACAAACTGAATGCTGCAAGGGAGCGAGGATACGAAGGCCTGCGGCTGACAGGGAACACCTTCTGGCTGGAGCAGGCAGACTGGGATGACTTCACCCGGTACGAGGAGATGGTCAACGATGTCATTGGCAGGTATCCAATGATTGCTCTTTGCACTTACTCACTTAAGAAATGCGGCGCGATGGAGCTCCTGGATGTCGTCGCCAACCACCAGTTTGCCCTGATCAAACGTCTGGGTCGGTGGGATATCATCGAGAGCACTCATCATAAAAAGATGGAGCAGGACCTGAGGGCAAGCGAGGAGCGTTATCATGCTTTATTCAACGGCATGACCGAGGGCTTTGCTCTTCATGAGATCATCTGCGATGATGAGGGGATGCCCATCGATTACCGCTTCCTCGATATCAACCCGGCTTTTGAGCGACTGACCGGCCTGAAGCGTGAGGACGTCATAGGCAAAACCCACAACCTGGTCCTGCCTGGCGACGACCCACGTTGGGTCAAGGTATACGGCGCAGTTGCCCTCACAGGCGAGCCTGCTCAATTTGAGAACTATTCGCCTGCTCTTTTGAGGCACTATGAGGTGTTTGCCTACCGACCGACGCCTGGCCAGTTTGCAGTCGTGTTCATGGACATTACACAGCGCAAGCGAGCCGAGGATGTACTGCAAACTGCGCTGCAACGATTCTACGCAGTTCTTTCAAGCATGTATGCCAGCATTTTGCTTGTGACTGATGAGGGCCGGATTGAGTTTGCCAATCAAGCATTCTGCGACTTTTTCGGTCTGGACGTCCCGCCTGCAGAGCTAATGAGACTAACTTCATCCCAAATGATAGAAAAAATCAAGAATGCTTATCTTCATCCTGATGAGGAAGTCGCCCGTATCAGCGAAATAGTTGGCCTGGGAGAGCCTGTAAAAGGCGAAGAGATCGCCATGCGGGGCGAGAGGACATGCCTGCGAGATTTCATTCCCATATGCGTAGATGGAAAATCATATGGCCGGTTATGGAATCACATGGAAATCACTGAGCGTAAGCGTCATGAGGAGCAGATTGCCAAGCTGTCCAGGCTTTATGCGGTGCTGAGCGAGGTGAACGAGGCTATCGTCCGAATCCATGACGCTGAGTCACTCTACTCAGAGGTCTGCAGGATTGTGGCTGAAGTTGGTGGTTTCCCTCTGGTCTGGATAGGACAGGTAAAAGAGAAGCAGATCGTTCCTGCGGCTAGGTCCGGCCCGGCAGCTGACTACCTGTTGGAGATCAAGGTGGAAGTGCAGGGTGAGTTTGGCAAGGGACCTACTGGAACCTGTATCCGTGAGAATCGGGCAGTGGTCAACGATGACTTTGCAGCCAATCCTGCCACTTCACCTTGGCGCGAACGGGCCCTGAGTTATGGGTTTTGCGCATCTGCCGCGTTCCCCCTGCATCGCCAGGGCAAGGCCATAGGCGCGTTCACGCTCTATGCACACGAGACAAACGCCTTTGACTCAAAGCAGGTCGGCCTGCTCGAGTCGCTCAGCGCCGACATTTCCTATGCGTTGGATGCCCTTGACCAGGAGCGGCTCCGCATCCAGGCAGAAGAGGAGCTGCGCAGTGCGCATGATGAGCTGGAGCTGAGGGTTTGCGAGAGGACAGAGGAGCTGGAGGTGGCAAACGAGGAGCTCTTGGTGGAGCTCGAAGAGCACAGGAAGCTTGAAGCTGATCTTGTCAAGGCTAAAGATGCTGCAGAGGCAGCAGCCAATGCTAAGGCGTCATTCCTGGCTAACATGAGCCACGAGCTGCGGACTCCCTTGAATGCTGTAATCGGCTTCTCAAGCCTCCTCCTGGATGAGAACCTGACACCTGATCAGAAGGACTACATAGAGTCCATCAGGAACGGTGGCGAAGCTCTTCTAGCTTTAATCGATGATATCCTGGACTTCTCCAGGGCTGAGAAGGATAAGGTGGTTCTGGAACACCAGCCATTCAGCCTCAGGGCCTTGGTTGAGGAGTCACTGGGCATGGTAGCGGTTCAGGCTGAAAACAAGAGTCTTTCCCTTGCCTCTACAATCAACTACGGCACGCCGGATACCATCATTGGAGATCCTGGCAGAATCCGGCAGATCCTGGTCAACTTGCTTTCAAACGCAGTCAAGTTCACTGATCAGGGGTCGGTCTCCATATCAGTATCATCCAAACCCCTTGGTGAGAAAAAGCACCAGGTCCTCTTAACTGTCAAGGACACGGGTATAGGCATCCCACATGAGAAGATGGGCAGACTTTTCCAGCCGTTTGGACAGGTTGAGTACGATATAAGCCGTAAGCGTGACGGTGTTGGGCTGGGCCTGGCTATATCCAAGAGGCTGGTGGAACTCATGGGAGGAAGGATCTGGGCTGATTCTATCCCTAAAGAGGGCTCGACCTTCAGCTTCACATTCCAGGCAGAGGCGCTGCAAGGCCCGCGCCTGGGCTTCGGGGAGACAAATAGAGGCCCTGCGCTGGAAAAAACCCAAGTGCAGAAACATATGGCGATACTGGTGGCTGAAGACAACCCTTCAAACCAGAAGATGCTCGTAGAAATGCTCAAAAGGATGGGATATCGGCCCGATGCCGTGGCAGATGGAAAGGAAGTCCTCCAGGCCCTCAAAATTCGATTTTATGACCTAATCCTCATGGATATAAGGATGCCAGAGATGAACGGCCTTGATGCCACAAGGGAGATACGAAGGCTCTGGCCAGCTGGAAAGCAGCCCCGGATAATAGCCACCACAGCCTATGCTATGGATGGAGACAGGGAACAGTGCCTCGATGCTGGCATGGATGGCTACATTGCAAAGCCGGTACAGAAGAAGGATCTTGATGCAATTCTGATTAGGTGCTCAGGAGATCCTGTTTGAACGCAGCCTATATAAAAGAAAAGAAGATGCCCCTGCCGGATCGATAAAAACTCCAGACCGCAGCTATATGTGTCTGAGTGTTCCTCTCTGCCTGACAAACCTATCCCAGTTCCAGGGTTCGTCGAGCACCTTGACCTCTACACTCTTGATACCGCTTATGCCCTCAACCCTGCGTTTAACCTGGTCAGTCAGGTGGTTCACCAGTGGACAGGCCTGGGTAGTGAGGACCATATCCACCTCCACCTGGTCTCCTCTAACCCTTATATCCTTGATCAATCCCAGGTCAACTATGTCTATCCCCACCTCGGGATCTATGACATCTTTGAGGGCTTTCCTGACCTCTTCCTCCAATACCTGCTCAGCCCTGATCTTCTCAGCCTCGGGCCAGGGCATAGACCTCTCCATCTCCCTGAGCCTCTCTTCCAGCCGGTTCTGCCTGTCAAGCAGCCTGCTGACCACTCTGAGCATTGGGTCTGGCAGGTTGCCGTGCTCCAGGTCAGCCTGTGAGCCCTTGCACTCAGGCTCGGCGATCCTACCAGGCACGCCCACAACCGTTGCTCCGGGCGGCACAGGCCTCACCACTACAGATCCTGCACCCACCTTGGCACCTCTGCCTATGGTTATGGGACCGAGCACCACAGCCCCAGTGCCCAGCACCACCCCATCTTCCACAGTAGGATGGCGCTTCTTCTTGTCTAGGCTTGTGCCTCCCAGGACCACGCCTTTGTACATCAGGACGTCATCCCCAATCTCTGCAGTCTCACCTATGACCACGCCCATGCCGTGGTCTATGAAGAACCTCTTGCCGATCCTGGCACCTGGGTGGATCTCGATGCCAGTCAAAAATCGGCCTATATTTGAGACCAGCCTGCCTAAAAAGTAGAGCTTGTGCGACCACAGGAAATGGGATATCCTGTATATCCATAGGGCATGAAGCCCTGGGTAGCAGGTGATGACCTCCAAGACCGTCCTGGCCGCCGGGTCTTTCTTAAAGACCGTCGCAATATCCTCTTTAAGGCTCATGTCATTTCAGGCTTCAAAGAGCTCAGTGCTCAGGTAACGCTCGCCAGTATCTGGCAGGATCACAACTATCAGCTTCCCAATATTCTCAGGCCTGGATGCAACCTGCAACGCAGCAAATGCTGCAGCTCCAGAGGAGATACCAACAAGGATGCCCTCCTTCCTGGCCAGGTCCCTGGCGGTCCTGACTGCGTCATCATACTCCACAGGTATGATCTCATCTATCAGGTCCCTTCTAAGCACCTCTGGCACGAACCCGGCTCCTATGCCCTGGATCTTGTGAGGCCCGGGCGTTCCACCCTCAAGCACTGGAGACGCTGCAGGCTCGACTGCTATTGCCTTGAAGCCGGGCCTGCGTACTTTGATGACCTCGGCCACGCCGGTGATAGTTCCGCCGGTTCCAACTCCTGCAACCAGGATATCCACCTTCCCCTCTGTATCGCGCCATATCTCCTCTGCTGTTGTCCTGCGGTGCATCTCGGGGTTGGCAGCGTTGCGAAACTGCTGGGGTATGAAGTAGAAGTTGGGGTTCTCAGAGACCATCTGCTCAGCCTTGCGTATGGCTCCAGGCATGCCCTCCTTTCCAGGAGTGAGGATCAGGTCAGCTCCAAGAGCCTTGAGAAGCTTCCTCCGCTCTATGCTCATGGTCTCGGGCATGACTAAAGTGAGCTTATAACCCTTGACAGCAGAGACAAATGCCAGAGCTATGCCGGTATTTCCGCTGGTAGGCTCGATGATTACTGTATTGTTCTTGATATGCCCGGCCTTCTCAGCAGCTTCTATCATGGCCACGCCTATGCGGTCCTTTACGCTGCTCAGGGGGTTGAAGGACTCCATCTTGGCAACGACTGTAGCCTGCGAGCCTTTTGTGATCTTATTCAATCTGACCAGTGGCGTATTGCCCACGGTCTTGGTTAAATCCTCGAAGATTATTCCCATGAGTGAACTCCCCATTTCCGGGTCGAGACTATATCAAATAATCATTCTTGAAGTCGAGCATCGTATATAGCATTTTCAGATGGGACCATGCCGGATTTATCAGAGATTTCAGCCGCCACGCCAGCAGACTTGGCTGTAATTCACAATCGTGAACCAATCGCAAAATATATAAGACTTCCCCGCAGACATAGACATAGCTTGAGAATTAATGAACAATATTTTGAGCCCTTTCGCCTCATAGCGTGCATCTGGTCCGGAAATTTTTATATGTTATGAGGAGTATATAATATTCCCTGTCGATTATGACTGCCAGAAGATGCCAAAAATTTCTCTCATTCTTTAGGGCACTTCTGGCCAGAAATGCCAGATCCAGAGAGCATGCTTGAGAAGTCATAAGCACAACGAAGAGCTGCTGATGATCGCAGCGCGGCTCCTGCATATGAGGTGAAATTGATGGATGTACTTGACCTGATAAAGATGGATCACCAAAAAGTGTTGGAAGCTTTCAATGAGCTGGAGAAGACTGCCCAGACTGATGTCCATACAAGAAATGACAAGTTCAGCGCACTCAAGAAGGATACCGTAGGCCATATGGAAGCTGAGGAGAATGTCTTCTATCCTGCCCTGAAGAATGTAATCCCTGACCTGGTAAGCAGATCATATGACGAGCACAGCAAGGCCAGAAGTGCCCTAAACGATCTGGAAGGAATGTCCAAGAACGACGACCGCTGGCTTGCAAGGCTGATCTCGGCCAGAGACCTGATAGTGAGCCATATGCAGCTCGAAGAAGGGCCGGTCTTCGACGCCGCTCGCAAGGCATTCAATGCAAGCGAGCTTCAAAACCTGGCAAGCAGGTTCCAGGAGGCAAAGGGATTTTTGCCAGTACCGCCAGCCACCGCTGCTACATCCATGCGCGGCACAGGTGCTGAGGTAGTCTCGCCTCCTTCATCTGTGACTGAAGCAGGAATACACAGGCTCCTATCAGCCAGCACCCTGAAAGGAGATAAAGTGAGAAATCCCCAGGGAGAAGACCTTGGAAAGATTGAGGACTTCATGATCGACCGGGCTTCAGGATGTATGCCCTATGCAGCTCTTTCATTTGGCGGAGTTGCAGGCCTTGGTGATAAACTCTTTGCAGTGCCCTGGAAGGCTATGGCTCTGGACAGAGACAGGCACGAGTTCGTTCTCAACATGTCCAAGGACGTCCTCAAGAACGCCCCGGGGTTCGATAAGAGCAGCTGGCCAAGCACTTCTGAGGGCAGGTGGACCGATGATATCCGGACCTTCTACGGCGTGACGAGCGAAAAAGCCGGGACTCCTGCAGCCACGACTCAGAGGCTTTTATCAGAGGACAAGCTCAAAGGAAGTAAGGTGAGGAACGCACAGGGAGATGACCTTGGCAAGATTGAAGAGTTCATGATCGACCTGAACACCGGGTGCATCGCCTATGCCGTCTTATCCTTTGGCGGGTTCCTGGGAATGGGTGACAAGCTCTTTGCGGTGCCCTGGATGGCCCTGACCAGAGATGATGCCAGAAATGAGTTTGTGCTGAATGTTGATAAGGACCGGCTCAAGAATGCACCAGGATTTGATAAGAATAACTGGCCTAATATGGCTGAACCCAGGTGGGGCGAGGATATCCACGCCTACTACGAGCAGATCCCTTACTGGAAGAGATAGATGGTCCCCCATAATTGACCTATAATGAGATGATTACAGGGATGCAGAACTGCATTCCCATCCAACTTTTTTATTCCGTCCATATCTGCTGTGGGCATCACCCAACTGTGCAACCCTTGTACTATTGCTGGCAATGAGACCTCAATAAAGTAGTTAAGCATGTAAGGCAGTTTAGTTATGGAATTAATTTGTGGAGTTGATGGATTGACTAAATCATTCAATATCTGGTGGTGTATGTGGACTACTGAATCGGAGCTCTCC
>DATMZB010000255.1:0-4745 GCA_035560655.1 Methanotrichaceae archaeon
GCTCTGACGCAGTGCTCGTGAAGTGTGCCCGACTCATCAGACATGGTTGGCAGGTCATAGTAAGCGTCCTCTTCGGGCTTCAGGGGCCGGCCCTGGATGAAGCTAGTGCGCTCGTCAAGCACGCCGATGTCCCCAGTCGCCATGACATAGCGGTGAGCCGCCAGAGGCAGCCAGAGGCGGTCATCGGAGCTGTGAGTGCGCACGCCGCGTCCCGCTGGCTGGTGCCACCAGTGCAAAACGTCTCCTTCCAGGAACTGATGTGCTGCACATCGCAGGAGGTGCTCGCGGAAAAGCCCGGGCTCTGCACAGATCAGCGCCATCGAATCCTGAAGCTGATCCCTGAAGCCATAGGCTCCGCCAGATTGGTAGTATCCGCTGCGCGCCCACATGCGGCAAGCTATTGTCTGATAGATGAGCCAGCCGTTAGTGAGCACATCGAGTGCCTTATCCGGAGTCTCCACATGCACCACGCCAAGGGTGCGGTTCCAGTAGCTCCAGACCATCTCCAGGGACCTCTTTGCAGGAGCCGACCCGCGGAAACGTCTGATCAGGCTGCGTGCGTCATCCACATTGCGACCTGTTCCGCATGTGAATATGATCTCGCTCTCCTGACCGTCTGCCAGGTCGATTTTGACCTGGAGAGCTGCACACGGGTCCATGGCAGCGCCGACTCTGTTTGAGAGCCGTTCTCGCATCAGGGCTGCCGGCCTGGCCATGCTTCCGTTTCGTCCCAGGAACTCAGTACGATCACCCGTGAAGCTGCTGATTTCGGTGTTCACATCCATGAAGACTATTCTGCCCGGAAAATCCGTACTGTACGGGTTTCTGGAAATAATGGCGCCTGCCCTTGAATCGATCTCTGTAACCACATGCATCTCGGTCTTGGAACGCATCTCTCCCAGGACCAGCTCCATGTAGCCGGTCACAGAAAGCTGGCGGAGTGTGCCTGATTCGTTTCGAACAACGAGCCTGCAAAACTTCACAGGCGCGTCCACTGCCACATATACCCACAGCTCGGACTTTATGCCGTGCTCTTTGTGCTCAAAGACGCTGTATCCAAACCCGTGCCTGCATGTGTAAGGCGTCTTGCCGCGCGCTGGCAGCGCTGTGGGGGACCAGAAAGATCCTGTCTCCTCATCTCGAATGTACACAGCCTCGCCGCTGCAATCGCTCACAGGATCGTTATACCAGGGTGTGAGGCGGAACTGCTGTGAGTTCTCGGACCAGGTGTAGGAGCTGCCGCATTCAGAGATCACAGTCCCGAAGTAGGGGTTGGCCAGAACATTCGACCAGGGTGCCGGGGTGTTTTGACCCTGGGAGGTCCTGATTATGTACTCACGGCCGTCGGCTGTGAACCCACCAAGGCCATTGAAGAATATCAGGTCCTGGCCTGAAGACTCAATCGCCCTGTAGCTCTCGGCACGCACTGCCTTTTCCGGCCTTAAGAGAGGAACTGCGGCCGACAGCCTGCTCTCGCGTTCGAGCTGCTCCTCAAACGTCCCCCGGTCGTCTATGAAGACTGCACGGGCCGCGGCCTGTACCGGGAGTACAGCATCTTCTGAGATCTGGTCCGCGTGTATCACAAAGACTCCGCCAGATCGATCCCTGGTGCCGGCATCGGTCCTGATTGTGATCAGGCCCGTTATTTCATTCTGGAGCTCCTGCTGGTAGCCTGAGCGATCTTCGTTCCAGATCACCAGATCCACTGCAAGCCCCATCATATGCCAGTAGGCGTGAGCCCTCAAGAGCTGACGTGCCAGATCGATGTAAGACCTGTCTCCGATCCGAAGGAGGACAATTGGGATATCGCCCGATATGCCGTAAGCCCACAGGCCTGACTGACCATATGGGTTGTTTAATAGAACTCCGTGACTGGCACGCCAGTTTGAGCATGGGTAAACTATTGCGCTTGCAAGGCGCATATAAAGATTGATATCGACATCGGTGATGTTGAGCTGCTGCATGATCATCTGGTTGTGAGTCCAGGCCAGGTTGTGGACGCGGTCTGCTATGCGCACGTCGTGGTATTTATCTATCAGCTCAACTGCCCGGGCCCTCGTCTCTGCCATACCTGTGATGAAGTTCACCCGTGACGTCTCTCCCGGATCTATAGTGACAATGCACCTGATGGAAACTATAGGATCCAGGACCGGACCCTCGCTATCTGAGAGCTTTTCTACACCATTCATTGCCACAGGATCGGCAACTGTCCTCCCTCTGCCTATGAACTTGGATCTGTCGGTTTCAAAAGAAACCAGGTCCAGGACATCCTCCGCAGCCATCAGGTGCAGCATCCAGGGAGTCTTCTCGTCATTGGACCTCGGCCTGCGGGTGCACAGGATAGCAGATCTTTTGGCAACTATCTCTGTCTCTACAAAGAGGTTGCTGAAAGCGGGATGGATTGCATCTGCCGCCTGGGTCGTCAAAACGACCTCTGCATAGCTTGTCAGCTCAATCCTGCGCCTTATCGATGAGCGATTGGTAAGACTGATGGACCTCAGCTCGACATCGTCCTCAGGCGAGACTACAACTTCAGTACAGGCATCAATCCCCGAGATCCTTGACCTGAACTCAGCCTTAGACCCCTGGAATATGGCCTGATAAGTCTCAGCATTTTTGCACACGGGCTGATATCCTGCAGACCAGACATCAGTGCTGTCCAGGTCGCGGATATAGAAGAACTGTCCCTCATTGTCGCGGGTAATATCGCCATGCCAGCGGGTGACTGCAATATCCTTCCACTGGCTATAGCCTGCGCCTGATCCAGAGATCATCACTCTGTAACTGCCGTTGGAGAGAAGGTGCACATCGGGCGAGGCGCTTCCTGGATCATTGAAGACCCGCATGGACCTCTCACGTACCAGCATCCCCGCCCTCCAGATCGATGACGAGGCCTCAGTTGCGTGAGGATAGAACGGCTTGGCCTTGGGAACCCTCTCCTGGAGGAGCAGATCCGCAGCCCGGAATATGGGATTGGCCATGAACCTTCTCTGCATCGGCCGGTCCAGCAGAACATAAGCCATGGATAGAAGGCTCATGCCCTGGTGGTGGGCCATGAAAGAACGCACAGTTGAGCTTGTTTCATCCTGGATCAGGCGTGACGGAGTGTAATCTATGGCCTCGTAAAAGCCATACTCACCCAGATAGCCCTCGTCTGCCATTTGCTGCAAATTGTTGCAGCCCTCTGATGGAGAGACCATCAAGGCCAGAGCTGATGCATAAGGCGCTATCACCAGGTCTTTGGCAAGCCCTCGCTTGAAACCCAGGCCCGGCACTCCAAAAGCCCTGTACTGGTAGACCTGATTGAGATCTATGGTATTGTAGCCGGATTCTGAGATGCCCCAGGGAACACCTCGCTGTTGCCCATATTCGATCTGCCGCCTGACCGTCGATCTGTAGGTCTGATTGAGAAGGGTGTTCTCATAGGTCGGCATGATCAATAGAGGCATGAGATACTCGAACATGGTCCCGCCCCAGGAGAGCAACCCCAGCTCTCCGCCTGAGCTTGTGAGCATACGACCCAGAGCAAACCAGTGCTCCTGGCGAAGCCGCCCCTGGGCTATGGCCACATAGCTGCACAGCCTCGCCTCGGATGCCAAAAGGTCATAGCAGCTCTCATCGCGTCTTGAGTCGTCGACATTGTAGCCAATAGCAAGAAGCCCGCGCGACTCGTTGAACAGGAAATCGTAATTTATATCGGCAAGCTCGCTGCAGTCGAGTGCAAGCCTCTTTATGGATGCGATCCTCTCCACAGCGCTTTTTTCAGCATCCATTGTCCTTTGGCCAAGATCTTGCAGCCACTCTCTTTCAGCTTGGCTGTCTGTGCCTGTGAAGCATCTGCTGATCCGGTCTATGATGGGCATCATCTTTTGCGCCATCTCAGGAACCTCTTGCAGCAATGGAATGGAGTCAAGTCTGAGCATCTCGGCCTGCAGCTCGCGTCTCCATCCAGACTGCTCTATTGAGCCCTGCGCCAGAATGAGAGGCCACCCCATGGTCAACATGAGCCATGGTGATGCGATCCCCTTGCCAGAGCTTTTTTCAGCAGCCATTGTGTCCTGACATAACAATTGCAGCCAGTTTTTTTCAGTTTGGCTGTCTGTGTCGAGGAAGTAGCTGCTGATTTGGTCTGTGATGGGCACCATCCCGGCCACCTCCAGCTTGGGTCTGAGCAGCTCGGATTGCGGCTCGCTTCTCCTTCCAGATTGCTCTGTAGAGCCCTGCGCCAGAATGAGAGGATGCTCCCTGATCCACATAGGCAGCATGAGCCACGGTGCCATGAGTACCAGGTCGTCTAAATGGTCCCGGAGCTGCAGCTCATAAGCCCGTATCCACCATACCAGATCAGCGTCAGCGTCCGATCCCAGGCCGTCCAGCATCCGCGCCGCTGCCTTTGCCTGCTCATCCAGCAATTGCCATGCCTGCGAGAGGTTGCTTGGAGGCGATTGAAGCTCAGTCCAGAATTGATCTATCAGCACGAGCACCTGTTGAGGACCTGTCCTGACCTGGTCCCCGTCTGCACTTCCGCGGGCAGCATCCCTTATGACCTGGAGCGTGTCCTGAAGGCCGCAAAACGCCTGTTCAGGCAGGATCTTCTGGTCCATAAGCTCGATTTGACCCTGCTGCATGGTCAGCAGATGACCTGCCAGGTTGCCGCTATCAACAGTCGAGACGTACCTGGGCTGGAGCGGCTCCAGAAGCCTGATATCGTACCAGTTGTAAAAGTGGCCCTGGAACCGTTCCAG
>DATMZB010000256.1:0-6298 GCA_035560655.1 Methanotrichaceae archaeon
GGATTCGATCCAGAAGGGCTCTGGATGCCATGAGCAGCCTGGGATTCAAAGAAGCCTGCCAGATAAGGGGCGGCATAAATCAGTGGAGAGCTGAAGGCCTGCCAATCACCAGATGATTGAAGTCTCAAGAGCACCAGGCCCTGGATAAATCTCATACAGAGGCGGTCTGCCTATATTTTGCTGGCCCCCCCTCCAAAAGTCTTTAACCGGAGCAGGCCAGAGGATAGCTCATTATATGAAGTTCGATCCTAGGTCATGGCTGGGCCAGAACTGGTGGCCGACAATCATTGCAGCCGCAGCACTCCTTCTGGTCTTCTACCTGGTCGTTCCCCTATTGGATGGAATAATCCTGGGGGTTGTATTCGCCTATGTGGGGCGCCCCATAAGAGACCTGTTCGGCAAAAGGAAGCACCTGGGATCGCTGGTGGCGACCTTCTGCATAATTCTTCCCATACTGATCATAGTCGATCTTGGGTTCATTGAGATCATAAACCAGGTCATGTGGGTGGCAGGTCATCAGTCAGAGATGCTCAGCATCTCCCATGAACTGATCGCCAGCCTTGCCATCCCCCCGGTCCTGTATGAGGAGCTTATGGGAAGCATAAGGAACATAATGCTCATAGCCACATCAGTGGCAGAGAAGGTTCCCCTGATGAACCTGGGAAGGTCTCTATCCCTCGGCCTGATAAACTTCATAATCTCACTTCCAGTCTGCTACTTCCTGCTTCAGGACGGAGACCGGCTCAAGGATGCGGTTTTGGTGGTGCTGCCCCCTGAGAAGACCGGCATTGATGAGAGGTACATATCCAGAGTAGACAGGATCTTGAGCGGCATATTCCTGGGCAGCATCTACACAGCCATCGCCGGGGGTGCAGTCTCGGTGGTCATCTTCTACATCTTTGGAGTCCCGCGACCCCTGGCAATGGCAAGCATAGTCTTCCTCGCAGGGATGGTCCCATTCCTGACATGGCTGGTCTTCATACCCACTTCCGTTTACAGGTACTTCACCTTCGGACCGCTGGATGCCCTGACCTTCTTCCTGGCGGGGTCCGTGCTGGTACATATCGCAGAGCTGGTGATAAGGCCATTTTTCGTATCTACCAAGTCATCACTTCATCCCCTGCTTGTATTGATCTCCTTCATGGGAGGGGGTCTTGTGGCAGGCATTGGAGGATTCTTCCTGGCCCCGGCACTGATAGGCATTGTCCTTGGCATCTATCAGGTGACCAGGGATGAGATTATAAGCGACCGCAAGGAGGCGGAGGTATCAGACCTCGCAAAGGCGCCAGGACCCGGAGAGGCCTGAGGATCTGATTGGCATGAGAACCTTTTCGCCGCGCCAGGCAGCCAGGGCCCTGTGGCAGCTGAGGATTAAAAGGCGGCCCTATGTGCTCTCCCATGCAGTCAGCTCCAGGTGCAACCTCAGATGTCCTTTTTGCGAGTACTGGAGATCTCCGGGTCAGGAGATGGATAAAGAGGCAGTTCTCAGAATGCTCGATGATGCCAGGTCTTTTGGAATCGGCGTCTATAATGCCTGGACAGTTGAGCCTCTGATGAGAGACGACCTGCCGGATATTCTCAGGCATGCCAGATCCATCGGACTCATGACCTCAATGGTTACCAATGGCAAGCTGCTCAAAAGCAGGGTCCAGGATCTCTCGGATCTGGATTACCTGTCTGTCTCAGTGGATGGGATCAAAAGCTACAGAGGTCTGCGCGGCATAGACTTAGATGAGGTCATAGACGGCATAAAGGCTGCCAGGGATGCCGGACATGAGATCCTGATCAACTGCGTCATCAATGGAAAGAACATACCCGAGCTGGAGGATATTGTCCGTATGGCTGAGGACCTTGGCACCTGGGTCTCTTTTGAGCCTGTAAACGAGTCTGAGGGCATATCAGGGGCGGTCTGGAAGGAGCTGGGCATCAGAGACACTGCCAGCTATGAGAAGGCCGTAGACAGGCTTATAGAGCTGAAGACTGGTGGAGCCCCCATAATCAACTCAAAGACGTACCTGCACATGATCAGGTCCCTCAAGCCGAGCTTCAGGTGCCATGCCAGCGATATAGTGCTTCACGTAGCCGCAGATGGAACTGTGGAGAACTGCAGAGGTTACAAGTCCAAGCTTGGTCATATCTCTGACGGGCTTCTCAATGTCTGGAGATCATCTGCAAAAAAGCGCAAAGAAGCAGCGGAAAACTGCCAGGGATGCCTTTTCTTTGGGTATGTAGAGAACAGCCTGCTGTATGATTTCGTGCCTGAAGTGATGGCTCACTACGAATGGATGTAATTTTCCCATCAAAAAAGGGTGGACTGGCAGCAGGCCGCATATGTTTTCTCACTCCCAATCGAGCCTGACAATAGGCCAGTCAGTCTAATAGCTCACGACGTTGCCGGTCGTCTGGGGCTGTACCGGCTGCTGAGGATAAGCTCCTGGCTGGTACCCTGCCACATCTATTATTATTCCATTGCTGACCTGGTTCCCTAGGACAAAGAAGAGCATGTGCCTGCCGACTCTATCTGCATAGAATCCTATCAGGCTGTAGGGATCGAAGTAATACTGACTCGTGCTGGTTCTGCCATCAGGATATACCTCGTAGAGATAGCCGTTGTCCGGATTCGCAGAAGCAGCTACGAGCGATAAGCTCGATCCCAGGGGGACCTGGGCATACTGGGCCCAGCTATTTGTACCCTGTATCCATAGAGCGTTGGCTCCAAGGTTGGTTGCATAAGCCTGGTACTGGGAATAAGGTATAGGGAGCTGCTGGCCTGCCACGTATACATTGGCTGGCTCCTGGCCCAGGATATTGAAGCTTACAGGCGCAGTGATGGGAGTGGTTGGTACTGGGCCAGGAGCTAGTCTATAGTACTGAGCATAGATCAAAGTCCCTGTGGATGCCAGGCCTGGCGCCACCTGTATGGTGCCCTGCATGTTGGGATGGATCCTGCAGCCATAAATATATGTTCCGGGATTGGCAAATGTGAACATGAACCTGCCTCCGCTCAGGATTTCTCCAGAGTCGAAGCTTCCGTCACTGGCGGTCACAGTGTGGGCTGCAGGATCGTAATTTATCCAGGTGACAGTGGTCCCGGCAGGCACAGCCAGGCTGCCCGGCTGGAAAGTGTTGTTTCTTATCTCTACAGTGTTTGTCGTTGTCGGCTGGGCAGTGCAGGCTGACACAGCGGCAAGTATAGCTACCAATTGTAATAAAAGCAATATGCTATGTCTCATGATTTTATCTCCATGAACAATAGCAATCCTATTAGTGGCTTAAGCATTAAAAATCCTTTGACCGTTTGATGGAAGAGCCATATGCAGAACAATGTGGCGACTGGTCCATCTCTATCGCATGCAACATCGGATGCATTGAGACTGATTGAAATCCAGGATGAGGCCAATGCCCAAATTGAATCAGTGGCTCCAGGGCGAATAGCTCTAAAGCCTGCGTGCGGACGTCCAGGCAGCAGTCACTCATGCAAGTGCTTCAAGAATGAAAAATTGATAAAGCATGAGTGCTTTAATGCCGAGTGAACTGGAGACGGCAGGGCGATGACCGCAGAGCTGATGAGGCTCTAACATCTGATACGGTTTAGAAGAGGAGATGGGCGCAGGCATCTGGAATCCGGCTGCCTGCAGCCAAGGCCGGGATGAGAACCAAGCCATGTACTGGCAATACAACAACTATCTATTACCTGTAATGATTACAGCACTGATATCGATAGCATTGGCCTGCATGGCCTGGCGCCGTCGTGAAGTGCCTGCTGCGGTTCCTCTCATTGTGCTGGCTTTAGCTTCACTTGAATGGTCTCTGGCATATATGCTTGAGATAGGATGTACCAGCCTGCATGACAAGATCTTCTGGGATAATGTTGGATATCTGGGCGTGGTCACAGTGCCAGTGGCAGCCATGGCATTTGCTCTGCGGTATACCAGCTATGATAGATGGCTGACAAGGGCAAACCTGGCCCTGCTGGCAGTTATCCCCGCAACGACTGTGATCTTGGCATGGACAAACAGCATACATGGCCTCATCCGCCAGAACGTGTCCCTGGACACAGGCGGACCGTTCCTGGCGATCGCCAGGACACACGGCCCCTGGTTCTGGGTCCATGTGGGATTCTCTTACTTGATGCTGATCCTGGGATCTCTTGTTCTCATCAGGATGCTCTTTATGGCTTCACGACTGTATCGGGGACAGGCCGTAGTGCTTCTACTGGGCATGGCTGTGCCCTGGTCCTGGAATGTGATTCACATATCAGGCTTAAGTCCCCTGCCCAAGCTTGACCTGACTGTCTCTGCGCTTGCCGTATGCGGCCTGGCAATGGCATGGGGACTCTATAGGTTTGGGTTCATGGAGATCATGCCGATAGCTCGTGATGCAGTCATTGATGGGATGGCTGACCCGATAATCGCACTGGATCTGCAGGGGCGGATAGTAGATTTAAACCCTGCAGCTCAGGAGGTAATAGGACTTGATGCATCGGAGGCTGTAGGGCGGCTTGCCAGAGATGCCCTCTCCAGATGGCCGCACCTCTTAGAGAAATATAAAGATGACTTTGACTCCAGGGATGTGGTCTGTCTGGATGAGTCCGGGAAGGAGAGGTACTTCGACCTGTGCATCTCGCCTCTGCGGAGCAGGAGAGGCGACCTCAAAGGGAGGCTGATAGTTATGAGGGACATCACTGAGAGGAAGCTGGCTGAGGAGGAGCTCCAGGAACGTGATGCCCTCCTATCAGGTGTGGCCGAAGCATCCCATCATCTTCTGACCTCTCCCAAATTCGAGAGTGGAATCCATCAGGCTTTCCAGATCATAGGCAAGGCTGAAGATATCGACAGGATTTACATGGTGGAGGGTCGGGAGACTGAGCAGCTCCAGATGAGGCCAAGCTTTGAGTGGTCTGCTCATGACGAAAGAGGGGATGGGATTAAAGATCAGAAGCTCTGCATCAGGGAGTACCTCACCATCTGGCAGGATGCCTTGAGCCGGGGCGAGGTCATCAGTTGCTCCATCAATGACCTTCCTGCTGCAAAAAAAGGTCTTCTCATTTCAGGCGAGATACGCTCCGTCCTGATAATACCAATCACCATCGAGGACAGGTTTTGGGGCCTGATAGGGTTTGAGGACTGCCGTAAAGAGCGTATATGGGAAGACTTTGAGATCTCTATTTTATCATCCTTTACTGCCAGCGTAGGATATGTGCTCACTCGCAAGAGGGCAAATGATGAGCTGGCCAAGAGCGAGAGAAGGTATAAAGAGCTGGCTGAACTGCTGCCTCAGCCGGTCTTTGAGACGGATACTTTTGGCAGGGTCACCTTCGTCAATCGCAGGGCCTTTGAGTACTTTGGGTATAGTCCTGAGGATGTGGAACGTGGGTTTTTAGTCACTGATGTAGTCGTGCCTGAGGAGAGGCAAAGGGCTATAGCCAATACATTGAAGCTTCTGGCAGGAGAGAAGGTGCCTGATTATGAGTATACGGCTCAGAGGATGGACAAGAGCACCTTCTCAGTGCTGGTGAACTCCAGCCCGATAGTGCACGAAGATAAGGTAATCGGCCTCAGGGGCGTGGTCACTGACATAACTGATCGCAAGAGGGCAGAGGAGATGCTGAAGGCCTCTCTCCAGGAGAAGGAGGTTCTCCTAAAGGAGATCCACCACAGGGTCAAGAACAACCTCCAGGTAGTATCAAGCCTCTTAAGCCTCCAGTCCGGATATGTCATGGACTACCAGGCCAGAGAGGGCTTTAAGGAGAGCCAGAACCGCATCAGATCCATGGCCCTGGTACATGAGAAGCTGTATAAGTCCGCGGACTTAAGCAGGATAAATTTTTCAGAGTACATTGGGAGCATAGCCGATTATCTCAGGCGCTCCTATGCCATGAACTTCCGCTCTATCAGGCTCAACCTGGATGTAGATGATGTATCCTTGAACATCGATAATGCCATACCATGCGGCCTGATAGTAAACGAGCTGATCTCCAACTGCCTGAAGCATGCCTTTCCCCAGGGAAAAGCAGGCGATATTTTTCTGAGCCTGCATTCAATCGATGGCAAGATCGAACTGATCGTCAGGGACAATGGAGTGGGACTGCCAAAAGACATGGACATAAGAAAGACCAAATCTCTGGGCATAACCCTGGTATCTACTCTGGTAAAGCAGCTCAAGGGCACTATGGAGATGCGATCTGAGTCGGGCACTGAGTTTAAGATAACATTTAAACCCGGACAAAAGGGCTAAGCCAGCCAGCGGCATGGCCAGCAAAGCAGGTTCCGGCACAATCTATGCACGGATATCTTTA
>DATMZB010000257.1:0-2809 GCA_035560655.1 Methanotrichaceae archaeon
GAATGGGAGGAGCTGGAGAGTGGCCTGCCTGACATCTATTAGCAGAGCACATTACACAAATACCATTTTACTGTATGAATTCTCAGCAAATAAATACAGGGGCCGTCACAGAAACGGCCTCCTCATCTTCAGCCATCAAACCTGTCTGAGATCCACGACCTTCTTAGCCTTGCCCGATGTCCTTGGAATGCTTCCCTTCTCCACCAGGTCTATCTTGCATCTCAGGTTCAGTATGGCCTTTAACCTCTCCTCAACCTTCTTCTGGGTCTTGGACAGATCGCCAAGCTCTCCAGTGAATGCCTCATCCTTGAGCTCTACCTTGATTGCAAGCTCATCGAGGCCGTGCCTCTTCCTATCGACAAAGACCTGGAAGTAGTCTCCAATCTCCGGTATGGACATCAGGACGTCCTCTATCTGGCTCGGGAAGACGTTAATGCCCCTGACTACAAGCATATCATCGGCCCTTCCAAGGAACCTGTGTACCCTTCTGCTGACCCTTCCGCAGTTGCAGTCGTCGTCCAGGATGTATGTGACGTCTCCTGTGCGGTATCTCAAAAGCGGCATTGCCTCCTTGGTAAGCGAGGTCATGACAAGCTCTCCCGGCTCTCCAGGAGCACAGGGCTCACCAGCCTCGTCCAGGATCTCGATGAGGTAATGATCTTCCCAGATGTGCAGGCCGTTTTGCTCCTGGCACTCGAATGCAACTCCCGGCCCAAACATCTCTGAGAGTCCGTAAGAATCGAAAGCTTTGATACCCAGAGATTCCTCAAGATCCTTTCTGGCCTCATCAGACCAGGGCTCAGCCCCAAAGCATCCAATCTTGAGCTTGAGCTGGTCTATGACACCCAGGGACTTGGCAGTCTCTGCCAGGTAAAGGGCATAGGAAGGCGTGCAGTGAAGCACAGTGACCCCGAAATCTCTCATGATCTCCAGCTGGCGCTCGGTGCTTCCAACGCCGCTTGGCACGGCCATGGCTCCCATGCGCTCTATTCCGTAGTGGACCCCAAGGCCGCCTGTGAAGAAGCCGTAGTTTACTGCATTCTGAAATATGTCCTGCTTTGTGACGCCCACCATCACGAAGTCCCTGGCCATCAGATCAGACCAGGTCTCTATGTCTTTAGCGGTATATCCAACCACTGTGGGCTTGCCTGTAGTTCCTGATGAGGCGTGGACTCTTACCACCTGGTCTCTTGGCACTGCAAAGAGGCCGAATGGATAGTTCTCCCTCAGGTTGGCCTTCTTTGTGAAGGGAAGCTTTTGGAGATCCTTCAAGCTCTGTATATCCTGGGGAGTAATTCCAGCTTCCTGCATCTTCTTGTGATAGAAGGGCACGTTCTTGTAAGCCCGCACTACGGTATCCTTGAGCCGCCGGAGCTGCAGATCCTCCAGCTCAGGCCTGCTCATGAGCTCTAACTTGGGTTGCCAGTAATTCATATGACTTCGATCCTGATGAATTTGAGGCAGCATATAGACATGCTAAGCCATGCCATGGGAGGTACAGTCAGGGTATATCAATAATTCCCTGAGATGAGGAAAAAGGGCAACTCAGTCCATGATTGATCTATTTCTTACATCATATGTCAAAAGGCTGATCTCTGTCCTGGTATAAACTTCATCTAGACTGCTGGTTGGAATCTATTTATACTGCCTGATCAACTAAGCCCAAAAGCTGGCATTTATGAGATATTTAGCGATTTGCAGGAACCACCCGGGATGCGCCCTAAGGGCTGGTGGTCTGCTCATGACAGGTGATTGCTCATGACAGGTGATCTGTCCTGAATATACCTGACCCCGAGCTGATAGACCGCATCAAGCTCACTGCAGTCACCCTGGCACTGACCCTCAGCATATCTGAGTCTATGAGTCTGATCCTGTCCATTCCTGGGCCATGTCAGGTCGGCTCCATAGCATCGGTCCATGCCTACCCCAGCCTTGCGGCAGGCTCTGCATTCTCATTTGTATTCCCACTGCTTGGCCAGGTACTGATGCCCCTGGCATTCATTGCCGCCCTGCTGGTGAGTGCTTTTAGCATCGAATCAGGCCTGAGCTCCTGGTATGACATCTGCGGCGGACTGGCAGTCTCCGGCCTCAGCTACAGCATAGCAGAGGGGATGATCCTGAAGCATAAGAAGGCCGTTTACAAGGAGGATGAGCGGCCAAGGAAAGTACTGCACGCCGCAGTTGGCCTTCTCTTCTGCGCCATGATCTGGATTCTGGGAATGGATATCGCCGCCCTGCTGCTCCTGGCCGGAACGTGTCTTGGCATTCTCAACATTCATCTGGTGCTCTCAGGGATCAAGATCCCTGGCACGGATCTCATGATGGATAAGTTTGAGAGAGGCGGAGTACTGCCGGGTGAGGGATCGCTTTACTATGCGCTTGGCACGCTATTCACAACGGGGCTGCTTAGAGAAAGTCCAAGGATGGCTGTTGCAGTGATTATCATGCTGGCCATAGGCGACTCGCTGGCTACTATAGTTGGAGTGAGCTATGGAAGACATCATCTTCCCTGGAACAGGAGAAAGACATTTGAGGGATCTGCAGCATTCATGGTTGGAGCTATGTGTGCACTTGCTGTGCTGCCATCGGCGATGACTGTGCTGATCGCGGGATTTGCGGCTGTCATTGAGTCGCTGCCTGTAAAGGTGGATGACAACATTATGGTGCCAGTTGCGGCTTCTCTGCTATTCTACTTCCTGTTTTGATATTTCTTTTTGGCACCTCGGCCTTTTATGATGATATCGTCAAGATCTCTGGATTTACTCCAGATCATGCCTTACAAGGGAAAAATTAAAATACAGTTATAGAT
>DATMZB010000258.1:0-2863 GCA_035560655.1 Methanotrichaceae archaeon
AGGTTATTGAGCATGTTCCATTTTTAGATAATAGCCCAATTCGAGAATCTTGTGAGTGATGCACTGTGCCCCAGGCCGCCGCAAAGCGTGATGGAGTCAGATTCGCATAGGTCCCGACTTCATTTCCATGATAACGGGCTAGATGCCACATCCATAGAGCAGCTCTTGGCCAGCGCTTGCCTACCGATGTAAAGGTTCCCCGCGGCCGCGGGGTCAGGGGGGGCCGTCGGCCTTGAGACACCCAGTAGTTAGTGCTTGGCCCAAAAAGTAGTAGGGGTCATTTCTTGTGTTTAGTGCTCTTTATCTGGCTTAGACTCATTGCGTTATCTTCGTGGACGCGCATCGAGGGCCGAGGTCTAGAGCGGCAGACCAGGGCATAGGGCGCAACCCAAAAGGTCGGATCTGCTCAGCCATTTAGTGGCCGATCCTGATCTCTCAGAAATCACCACATGAACCGTTATTTCTGAAGCAAACACCGACGATCTGGGTGTCTCAAGGCCTTGGTCGAAAACGCGGCCGCGGGGAACACTTGCACATATATGCCAGAGCTACCGCAAAAGTGTGATGGAGTCAGTAACGAATTCGATGATCCCTAAAAAATAGTTGTTAAGGGTGGATCCTATATCCCACCCTCTTTGAGATTTACGCCTTGAATGCTGACTCCAGAGGAGGAACGACCTGCTTCTTTCTGGAGAGGACCTTCTCCTTGTAGATGGAGTTGTTGGCGATCTTGCCGCCGAATGCCTTCTCGAAGCCCTTGGCTGCCTTCTCATTGCCCACGAAGAGGATGTCGCTTGCTTCCTTCATGACATCTGTGAGCATGAGGACTACCATATCCAGCTTCTCGGCATCCTTCATCTTGTTCATCTCAGCCAGGATGTCAGCCCTCTTGGATGTCAGGTCTGTCAGGTCCAGGACCTCTATCTGGCCAACGCCGGACTTGACTCCTGAGAAGTCGAACTTCTTGAAGTCGCCCATGAGTATGTCCTTTGCGGACTTGGAGGATATGTCGCTCTTTGCCTTGAGCATCTCCAGGCCGAACTTCATTGGGTCAACGCCTGCGATCTTGGAGAGCTTCTCGACAGATGCCTTGTCAGAGGGTGTGCAGGTCGGGGACTTGAAGAGGACTGTATCGCTGAGGATTGCAGCCATCATCAGGCCGGCCATAGGCTTGGTTATCTGGACGCCGGCTTGCTCATAGAGCTTCGCGATTATGCCGCCTGTGGCGCCCACTGGCTCGTTCAAGAAGAAGATGGGCTTTCCGTTCTTGATCCCGCCTATCTTGTGGTGATCTATGATCTCCACTATATTATCCTCAACCAGCTTGTCGACTGCCTGGCCCATCTCGTTGTGGTCGACCAGGATGACCTTCTTGTCAGTGGCGTCTGTGAGCTTCTCTGGATAGGGGACCTTGAAGTAATCCAGCAGGAACTTGGTCTCGTTATTGATGTCGCCAGCGGCAGCAGGAACGTATTCCCCAGCCTTCATGGCATTCTTAAGGTTGGCATAGGTTATTGCAGATGTTACAGAATCGGTATCTGGACTCTTGTGCCCAACTACATAGATCTTGTCGGTCAAACAAAGCACCTCAGGATCGATAATGTAGGACTTTGACTTAAACCTTACTAGAGTGGTGGTATATGTCAGATCCCTGATGAATTGAGCACGAAAATTCATGATTTTAATCCATCTTCGATCCATAGCAGAACCTTTATAAAGTAGAGATGCATACATCTGATGTCCTCTTAGAGGACTGACACGAGCTAAGACTATAGTTCAGCAGTGAGTGTTGGTGCAAGAAGGGGACTACAAGCCGCGTTGATAGGTCCTTATGGTAGGATATTGACTACAGTCTACCTATGACCATGAGACAACCCAAATGCGGTACAGACGCCCGTTGCGAGGGTTGCTGGCCTGACAGAGGATAACCGTAGGATGAGGTGCCAGAGTTAGTATCGGGCGATAGCTTAATCTTATTCTATAATGATTTTCCCAATCCGTGAGAGGCATCCTCATCACCCTTGAGGGTATAGACGGAACGGGCAAGAGCACAGTGGCCAGGATGCTGGCAGAGGAGCTGAAAGGCCGTGACGTGCTCCAGACCGCAGAGCCCACACGCGGATACGCGGGCCGGATACTCAGAGACCAGTTTCTGACCGAAGGCGCAAAAGCCGATGGCCGGGCCAGGCTATTTGGAGAGCTTTTTTTGTTCATGGCTGACCATGCCGACCACCTTGAGAGGACAGTATCTCCGGCACTGGACCTTGGAAAGGTAGTCCTGTCTGACAGGTACGCGGATTCCACTGCGGCCTACCAGGGTGCAACTCTTCGCGGCCTCGTCCCGGACCCGGTGGTCTGGATAAGGGGGCTGCTCCTGCCCTGGAACATAGTCCCTGACAAGACTCTTCTCTTCACACTTGAGCCTGAGAAGGCCTTAGAAAGGATCAGGGCCCGGGACCAGTCACTGGCCAAGTTTGAAAGAGAAGAATTCCTGGGCCAGGTTGCAGAGAACTTCAAGCGCCTGGCTTGCCTTGAGCCCGATAGGTTCGCCATGATAGATGCCAGCCAGGAGACATGCCAGGTGGCAGAAGATGCCTTGAAGATAGTCCTGGACCTACTGAGACATCATTAAGGCTTTTTTTTAATCCATGAATTTTTCGTCCATAGCCGTTTCGATGAGCCGCCTGGCCCAGCCGAGCTTCTTGCTCTTCCTTGGTGTGACGCCTGGATCAGAGAAGTCGAATCCGATCAGCCTTATGCTCCCGGCTCCAAAATGCCTGGCCAGAAAGACGCATCTATCGCCGTCAGTAAAGCCGCCGAAGTTGAACAGGCCCTCAGGTGGCCGGCACTGGCACGTGCCAAG
>DATMZB010000259.1:0-4162 GCA_035560655.1 Methanotrichaceae archaeon
GCCGCAGATGCATCGATTAATATAAAATCTATTTTAGTGGGATCGGCATCTCCTCAAAACAGTAACCCTGTAACTGTGATATTTGATGTTACTTCTCCCCCAAATCATGGCATTTGTGGATTGGTCTCATCCAATTTCAAATTATCTACGCTCCCAGTACCACCTTACAGTCCTGAGGTCGTTATTACGAGTTTAACGCAATTAGACTCCACCCAGGGTCCGCATAATTGCTTTTATTGGATTCGAGTGGCCCCAACGACCTACAATGGTAAACAGTATCAGTGGATAAAAGGGACTTATAACGTTCGGCTAGATTATGTCCAGGGTGTGCAAGTAGCTGCAAGCAAAACCTTTAGCTTTACCGTGTAAGCCACTCGTCTCAATCCAAATCACCTTTTTATGCATACATGTCGTTTTATTCAGCAAGCTTCAATGAGACGGCTGTGGGGATGATATCTTTCTCATCCAGTTTGATTTTGTCGATGCCCTTTATGCCAAAGAGCAGTGCAGCTCTATGTTTTCATGGGCAGCCAGTGTGAGCATGAGAACGCCCTACAGGACAAAACCGAGGGTATCTTGACGTACCTTAAGCAGGTCGCTCTCTTTCAGCCCATTAGTCTTCACACCATTTGGCCTTAAGCTGCCTGATGTGGGAGTATCCAGGCACTCCCGTGCGTTTAAGAGCGGTCTTGCCCGATCCTGATAGCCCTATAACGGATGCGAACTCCCCTGTGCCAGCTCTGAAGTCCACGCCCTAATCAATGCATAATGGAACTAACGGAAAGACAGCACAGGCCGGACTAGAGATGTGGCCACAGCCAATCGAGTCCATAATCAGGCCGTTAACTAAATCATCAAGGACGGTGTGCCAAGTGAGATCGGAAATATGCTGATAAAAGAACTCGGCCGCATCAAGCAGACAACCCGGATCAAATTACGATAAATCAAAGTACTTGTGGTTGTTGACCCAATCATCGCCAGCCCAATCATCGCCATAGCCTCCATAGATCAGATAAGACGAGAGAACTCAAATGAAGAATATAATCATCAGAGGTGCCCGTGAGCACAACCTCAAGGACATAAGCGTAGAGCTGCCCCGGGATAAGTTCATAGTCATCACCGGCGTATCAGGCTCGGGCAAGTCCACACTGGCCTTCGATACCATCTACGCCGAAGGCCAGCGCCGCTATGTTGAATCCCTCTCAGCCTACGCCCGGCAGTTCCTGGGCCAGATGAACAAGCCGGACGTGGACAGCATAGAAGGCCTCTCCCCTGCCATCTCCATAGAGCAGAAGACAACATCCAAGAACCCAAGGTCCACTGTGGGAACGGTCACGGAGATCTATGACTACCTCAGGCTGCTATTTGCAAGGATTGGCATTCCCCACTGTCCTGACCACAACATAAAGATAGAGTCCCAGTCTCCTGAGAGGATAGCAGACAGCATCATTGCAGGTGCCAAGGGCATGGTCACAATCCTTGCGCCCATAGTCAGGCAGAAGAAAGGAACCTATGGTCAACTTCTCAAGGACCTGGATAGCGAAGGCTTTGCCAGGGTGCGTGTCAATGGAGTGATTCAGAGGACAGATGACCCAATCGAGCTTGACAGGTACAAGAAGCACGATATAGAAGTGGTCATAGACCGTCTGGATTCTTCAGAGGATAGGTCCAGGCTGGTTGAGGCCTGTGAGAATGCTATAAATAAGGCTGAAGGCCTCCTCATAGCCCTCGATTCTGCTGAAAACGAGAGGCTGTACTCATCCAAGATGGCCTGTCCAGTATGCGGCATGGCCTTTGAAGAACTGCAGCCCAGAATGTTCTCATTCAACAGTCCATTTGGAGCCTGCGAGGCCTGCAACGGCCTGGGAATAAAGATGGAGTTCGATCCTGAGAGGATCATTCCAGATAGGGATAAGTGCATAGCCGATGGTGCGGTGGCACTTTATAGAAACGCCATCGACGGATGGAGGGGCCAGTTCCTTGGAGCTATTGCCAAGCATTTCGGGTTCGATGTCTTCACGCCCATCAAGGACATTACTGCAGACCAGTACAACGCCCTGATGTACGGCTCAGATGACAGAATAAAGTTCGATATGAGCATGAAGAACGGAGATGCCTACTGGGGCATGAACCGCTCATGGGAGGGACTAATCCCCCAGTCAGTGAGGCTATACCAGCAGACAGAGTCGGAGTACAGGCGCGAGGAGCTCGAGAAGTTCATGAAGGTCCTGCCCTGCCCCAAGTGCAAAGGGAGGCGTCTCAAGGAAAAAGTGCTCGCTGTGAGGGTTGCAGATAAATCCATTGTGGATGTCACAAATATGTCCATAAGCGAGTCAATAGAGTTCTTTGAGAATCTTGAGCTATCAGAGAAAGAGCAGGAGATCGCCCGCCAGGTCTTAAAGGAGATCCTCTCGCGCCTGGGCTTCCTGGAGCATGTGGGCCTTGGGTACCTGACCCTCTCCAGGAACGCCGGCACCCTCTCAGGCGGAGAGGCCCAGCGTATCCGCCTGGCCACCCAGATAGGGTCCAATCTTATGGGCGTCCTCTATGTCCTGGACGAGCCATCCATCGGACTTCACCAGAGAGACAACGCCAGGCTGATACAGACCTTAAAGAGGCTCAGGGATCTGGGAAACACCCTGATCGTGGTAGAGCATGATGAGGATACGATCAGGAGCGCAGACCACGTCCTGGATATAGGTCCTGGGGCAGGCATTCATGGCGGATGGGTGGTGTCTGAGGGAACTCCTGAGGAGATTGAGGCCGACCCCGAATCTCTGACAGGGCAGTACCTCTCAGGCAAAAACCAGATAGAGGTCCCTGAAACGAGGCGGAAGAGCGACTCGTTCATAAGGATCATGGGCTGCAGGGAGAACAACCTCAAGGGCATAGATGTGAATATACCCATAGGCGTCTTTACCGCGATCACAGGAGTCTCAGGATCCGGCAAATCTACACTGGTCTACGATACACTCTACCAGGCCCTTATGAAGAAGATATACAGGTCTGATGTAACACCAGGAGAGTACGATAGTCTCTCCTTTGACTCAGAGATTGATAAGGTTATTGTGATAGACCAAAGCCCGATTGGCAGGACTCCCCGTTCCAATCCAGCCACATACACCAAGGTCTTTGACCCAATCAGGAAGGCCTTTGCAGAGACCAAGGAGGCCAGGATCAGAGGATATAAGGAAGGACGATTCTCCTTCAATGTCAAGGGAGGCCGGTGCGAGGCCTGCCAGGGCGACGGGCTGATCAAGATAGAGATGAACTTCCTGCCTGATGTCTACATAGAATGCGAGGAATGCAAGGGGACCAGGTATAACCGTGAAACTCTGGAAGTAAAATACAAGGGCAAGTCCATTGCGGAGGTTCTAGATATGACCGTTGAGGAGGCCAGGGATCACTTCCAGAATATTCCAGTCATAAGAAACAAGCTGGATACCCTCGCAGGAGTTGGGCTTGGCTACATTAAGCTTGGCCAGAGCTCAACGACCTTATCAGGCGGCGAAGCCCAGAGGATCAAGCTTACCAGGGAGCTGTCCAAGAAAGCAACTGGAAAGACCATATACTTCCTGGATGAGCCAACTACGGGCCTGCACTTCCATGATGTCAAGAAGCTGATCTCTGTACTGAATGATCTGGTATCCAAGGGGAATACTGTTGTGGTCATAGAGCACAACCTGGATGTGATCAAGTCTGCTGACCACGTCATTGATCTGGGGCCGGAAGGAGGACATGCGGGTGGGGAAATCATTGCAGCAGGAACCCCAGAAGAGATCTCTGAGATTCCAGAAAGCCATACAGGGAGGTTCCTCAAATCCAGGCTTTATGAGCTTGTCCGGCCGGAGGCCGTGATTGCCGATAGCAAGGCTGTTGAAGTGATCTCTGAAGAGGACATGGCTTCTAAGAATTGAGTTGGTCATTAATGCCTAGAGAGGCAAGCTTGATCACTTTTTATATCCGAAGCGCAAAGCATTGAAGGAGATAGGTAAATGGAGAGAGAATGAAGAGACGCGACCTGGAGAAACGGATCTTCGTAAGTGATTTTTGATATCGAAGCGTTCAGCAGCTATCTTTTAGGGGTAGAATAGCGGCAACACAGATCACTTTTCTATTTGAGCGATTGGATTGATAATGTGCCTAACTTATTGGAATAACC
>DATMZB010000260.1:0-3143 GCA_035560655.1 Methanotrichaceae archaeon
AGGCCAATCGTTTGGGCCTCCTGATCACCGGATCAAGCAATAACACCATCGGGCTCAACAGCTATAGAAATAATTCATATGATGCCTATGATGATAGCAGGAATCAGTGGGAGGATAAAGTTATTGTGAACAGATGAGGCATGTGCTGAGATCCAGGAGGATTTCCAGCATGTGTAGCTCGCTGGACACATGAGTGTCCCCCGCGGATGCGCGCGCGCATTGCGACCCGTCTGCATTGAGATGCTCAGCCGTTAGTGCCTCGACCAGAAACCTAAGGTTGTTCTTCCCTTTATTCGTACTCTTAATGTGAATCTTGAGATAGCATCTCCCATTTTAAGGCCAGTGTCCTGAGTGGCATCCAAGCACGTCAGCATCCGCCCAAAAACGCCCAACTTCCTAAAATAGATCGAAAAGCATATTCGAGCCCAGGCCGAATATTGGATATGGACCTTCGCTCCAGGTTCAACACCATCGCCGTGGCACTCTTCGTTCTGTCAGCACTTGTATCCATATACCTGACAAAGGTGTTCATAACCACTATCTTGCTGAGCGTCTTTATGGTGTATCTCCTGTACCCCATATACAAATACCTGGTTCATCTCACCAAAAGCAAGCCGGTATCAGCCGCAATCACCATAAGCATGGCCTCATCCGTGATCCTGTACCTGGCGTTCTTCGTGGCCACCCGCCTCATGGCCGAGATATCCAGCCTCTTTGACCGCGGCAGTGCAGCGCCCTACCTGCATGAATCAAACCTCTCAGAGGCCATCACTGTCTTCCTGGGAAGGTTTTTGCCGTCCTCGGTGATGATGCTGCTCGACGGCCTACCAAGAGATGTGGCCAACGCCATAGGCATATCTTTAAGGGATAGCATCTCGGCCTTTGTCTCCAGCCTGCCCGTATACATAGCCCAGCTCATATTGCTGGTGTTCTTCACCTACTACTTCTTTACAGATGGCAGGAACAGCATAAACAGGCTTGCAAGTCTCATGCCCAACAGGACCCTGACCTACCATTTTTTAAAGGAGCTCAACCTGATATACAATATCTTCTTTCGCATCCACTTCTTCGTAGCAATGGTAAGCGCCCTTCTGGCCATGCTCGGGTTCTTCCTGATGGGGATCTCCTATCCGATAATGTGGGGGATCATACTCGGCTTCTTTGCGCTCCTGCCAGAGCTGGGACCTGCATCGCTCTTCATACCCATGTCCCTGTACTACCTGATCCTTGGTGACATCACCAGAGCTCTGGAGATATTCATCTATGGAGAGGTCTTCCTGATCTTCATACCCGAGTACATTCTCCGCCCGCGCCTGGTGATGATAGGCGCATCAGTCCACCCGGTCATCACAATACTGGCATTTACTGCGCCCATCTTCGTCATTGGACCGTCCGGGGTCATCATAGGACCTGCTATCTATGGAATAGCTCTGGCTGGATACAGGACAGTGCTATATTTCAGAGATCTTTGAATTTATTGAATGCATTCAGCAGGTTGATGCCGTCTGGTCCTATATTGCCAAGTGTAAATCGTTTGGTAAAACACTATAAACAGGGCAATAATCCCGGGTCTAATAAATTTTCCGATGCTCTACCAGGAAGAATATGGCACAGGGTATTCCAAAGAGCTGTATCTGTGCCAGGGCGGCAGCTCAATGCTGGACTTAAAAAAGCTGCCTGGCTTACGGCTGTCACAATCATAAAAATTTTAAGTACTTTGCAGCTCGATCTCTTTATGGTGATACAATGGCAGGAATCATCCCATCTGAACTGAACCAGCTGCAAGACATGATGAACAAGTTCATGGATTATATGGGCGTATCGGGCCTTGGGTCCAGAATCCCCGGCGGAGAGGTAATGAGGCCGCTTGCCGATGTCAGGGACGCTGATGATGCGATCATAGTCACAATGGACCTGCCCGGGGTAGATAAGAACGATGTTGAGATCTCCGTCTCGGAAAATGAGCTGAGGGTGGTGGCTGAGAAGAGCACAGAGGAGACGCCTGGAAATGGGCAGGGCAGGTTCGAGCGCACCTACAGGAGATTTGAGAGGACCATAATGCTGCCCGAGCTGGTCAAGGCAAACGAGGCCCGGGCAAGGCTCGAAAACGGCGTCCTGGAGATCAGTCTGCCCAAGGAGGTAGTGACCACTAGAAAGCAGATAAACATCGAGTGAACCTTTCATCCCAAGACTGGACTGACCACAGGAACGGGCATGCAGGTCCGCCCCGGATGCAGATAGCAGGCTCGCTGTACGACAGGTCCCCCACGGCGTATCCGGCGAAGTGCAGGTGCCGTCGATGCCGATGCATGCCCCGCCCGGAAGGAGGTTCGTGTTCACAGGCAGTGGACGGTCTGATGAAGGACGGCCTGCAGAGGACGGGAAGCCTGCAGATGTGTACGGCGGCGGCCTCTGCAGAGTCCATGCTCCGCGCCCGAGCAGGATATCTTTCTGCATATTTGATCTGGCCACTCTGGCTCTGCTCATGGGTGCGACTGCGCCCAGTCCTCTATACGGTCTGTACAGGCGGTAGTTTGGCCTGTCTCCCGCATCACTCGCGCTGGTCTATGCAGCATATGCATTTGCTGTGGTGCCGTTTCTATTCGTGTTCGGTCCGCTTGGCGACGATCTGGGAAGAAAGCGTCTTTTAATAGTGGCTGCAGCGGCAGTAGCGGCTGTCCCCTGGCCTTCATGCCGTGCACTGCATTGCCCATGCTAAACTATAAGTTCTAAGCTAGTAATACACATTTTGAGGGCATATTTATGGATTTCACTATCATCAGAATGGATATTCCGGACGGCTCAAACATCATCCTGGGCCAGAGCCATTTCATCAAGACTGCCGAAGATCTGTACGAGGCCGTTGCCGGCACAGTATCCAGCGCCAAGTTTGGCATAGCATTCTCTGAGGCCAGCGGAGACTGCCTGATCCGGCTTGAGGGCAATGACAAGGATCTGATAGATGCGGCCAGGAAGAACTCACTTGCCTTATCCTGCGGCCATACATTTGTAATAATCCTCAAGGGCGCATTCCCTGTCAATATCCTGAATGCGATCAAGAACGTCCCCGAGGTCTGCTCAGTATTCTGCGCCACAGCCAATCCTCTGGAGGTGGTGGTGGCGGTCACTGAGCAGGGCCGGGG
>DATMZB010000261.1:0-4157 GCA_035560655.1 Methanotrichaceae archaeon
CCATTGATGTTTGTCTGCGGGCCATGAACTGTTTGACCTTGCTGGTTGGAGATCCTGGAAGCAGAAGCAGCTTCTCTTTTTGCTTCCTCAACAAGCTTTCTAACATTCTCGGCGAAGACAGGATCGTCCTCCATTTTTTCGGCCAAAACACCCTCTAGCGCAGTCTGGCGTCCTTTTGACTCAGGCTTCTCCCTGGCACGAGTCAGCATCTGTTCGGCAGAAGAGTCACCTTTGAGTTTGTTCTCCACGGTTTGGCATAGATCAGCTATCTTTCCGGCCGCCTTTTCTCCTGCAATTTTTATAAAAGCATCGGCTCCTTTAGCCAGAAATGGTGTAGCCGCAGCAGCAACCAGGCTTATATCCATCATAACACGCGCACCTCGCTTTTAGCTGATCTTCCATTAGTAACTTGGGTGGATAAGACTTTCTAAAGACATATCCAGAGCGTGGGTATGAGAAGAACTAACTTCTTTCTGGGTCAAGGCTAGTGGTCTGGGCTAGTCTCAAGGCCGACGGCCCCCCTGACCCCGCGTCCGCGGGGAACACTCCCATATATAGGCCATAGCTGCAGAAAAAGTATGGTGGTATCAGATCCACATATGCACGATGTCCGTGAAGTGCCATGGGGTATGCTATCAGTCCATCAAACGGTTCTCTGTCAGCATTTGCATATTGTCTGAAATGTCCCCCGCGTCCGCGGGGTCAGGGGGGCCGTCGGCCTGAGACTAGCTCAGGGCATCAGCCTTAGCCCAGAAAGTCCTGAAGGATTATCGCTATCAGGTGCTCTTTAGCGGCATGAACGTATTGCATTTCACCGGCGTGGGGTCTGTGAGCCGCCTACATTTAGACATTCGATCGCCAGTATTATTCTAGCTGAAATAAGACCAAGTTTCTTTCCTTCATGCAAGGTTGGGTTTACTATGCCCTATCTACGGCCTTATTTCGGCCTCGTTGCACTAGAGATACCAATTCATTAATTAGTTTTAGATCTCGCCAAGTGTAAATCGTTTAGAAAAGCACTACACGCAAAAAGAGACTGGAAAATTTAATGCTGAGATCTGGCCTGCCCAAACCTACCCCAGCATCTTCTCTATCCTCTGCAGAGCATCCTTTAGCCTTTCCTGTGAGGCGGCATATGATAGCCTGACATAGTTTGTCCCGCCTGGTCCGAAGGCCGATCCGGGCGTGGCAGCTATCAGCGCCTCCTTCAGGAGCCGATCTGTAAACCTGTCGCCTCCTCCGTACTCTGATACATCCGGGAAGACATAGAATGCTCCGCCAGGCATTGCACATTTAAGTCCTAAATCGCGCAGTCCCTTGACAAAGAGGTCCCTTCTTGCCCTGAACTCTGAGACCATGGAGGTCACGGCGTCCTGCGGGCCTTGCAGTGCCTCAACTCCCGCCCTCTGCACAAATGTGGTGGTGGACGAGACCGAATGAGATAGGAGCCTGCTTACCCAGCGCATGGTCTCCTTTGGTCCGGTCATGTACCCTATGCGCCAGCCTGTCATTGCATAGGCCTTGGAGAAGCCGTTTATGGTTATGGTCCGGCCTTCCATTCCAGGCATGGAGCCTATGCTCACGTGCTCATTATCATAGATTATCTTCTCATAGATCTCATCAGAGATGACCTTCAGGTCGTGATCTACAGCTAGGTCGCGTATCTCTTCGAGCAGGTTCCTGTCAAATACCGCCCCCGTCGGGTTGCCCGGAGAGTTGACAAGGATCAGCTTTGTCTTCTTGGTAATGGACGAGGCCAGGTCCATTGGCATGAACTCCTCGTCCACCTCGCCCCAGACCACCTTTCCGCCTGCAAAGGCTACGCAGGGCTCATAGCTCACCCAGGATGGGCCCACTAAGACGCATTCGTCCCCCTCCTCCATGAGCGCCTGGAAGGCTGCAAAGACTGCCATCTTGGCGCCCGGGGTGACTATGATATCATCCGGCGTCACATTGAGCTTGTTCTCAGAGCGAAGCTTCGAAGCGAGGGCCTTTCGCAGCTCTGGTATGCCGTTTGTGGGCGCATAATGAGTGTCGCCCATGTTTATGGATTTACAGGCAGCATTGCAGATGTAGGCTGGCGTGTCGAAGTCAGGCTCGCCCACACCCAGGTCTATTACATCCAGGCCCGATGCATTGAGCCTCTTGGCCTCGGCGGAGATCTTGAGCGTAGTGGACTCCTGAATAGAAGCCATTCTAAAGGATACCATTAAAAATCACCTCAGTCCAGCCTCTGGAGCATCTTTACTGCAGCCTCCACAGCGCGCTTGCCATAGTCTACGCGCCTGTGGGCATCAGGCCTGGACATCTTGGGGCCGGATATGCCAAGCGTCACTGGCTTATCGAATTCCAGCGCCAGATCCATGATCTTCCTGGCAGCGTGCTGGGCTACGACCTCGTCGTGCGCAGTATCGCCCTGTATCACTGCACCCATAGTCACCACAGCGTCTATATCGTCGCGACGCAAGAGCTTTCTTATAGCCAGGGGCATATCAAACACGCCTGGCACATAAATTGTGGAGACCACCTCTGCACCGAGGAACTGGGCATGCTCCCTGCCCAGAAGCTCCATCTGATAAGTAATGTCTCTGTTGAACTCAGCGACCACGAAACCAAGTCTTGCCATAGATCCAACACCCACTGAAAGAGTAGCCTTCAAGCTTCATCCCTTTACTAATAAATGCATCGATTCAGATTCAGATCAAAATGCATTTATTCTAGGCAATAATGCCTGAAGAGGATGCCCTATGAGTGTTATATATGTAAATGGTAAATTCGTGCCCAAGGAAGAGGCTTCTGTCTCAGTCTATGATCACGGATTTCTCTACGGCGATGGAGTCTTTGAAGGCATAAGAGCATATAATGGCAGGGTCTTCCGCCTGGAGGACCATGTAAAGAGGCTCTTTGATTCTGCCAAGGCCATATTGCTATGCATTCCCATGACCCAGGAGGAGATGTGCCAGGCAATACTAGAGACCCTGCGCAAGAATAACCTCAAGGATGCATACATAAGACCGATAGTCACTAGAGGTGTGGGCGACCTGGGCTTGGATCCAAACAAGTGCGGCGGCCAGACGGTCCTGATCATAACCCAGCCCTGGGGAGCCATGTACGGCGACCTCTACGAGACGGGTCTGACGGCCGTAACTGTAACCATCCGCAGGAACTCGCCTGCGGCTCTGCCTCCAAACACCAAGTCTTTGAACTACCTTAACAACATCATGGCAAAGATTGAGGCCAATATAAAAGGCGGGAACGAGGCCATTATACTGGATGCCGAGGGCAGGATCTCTGAAGGAAGCGGCGATAATATCTTCATAGTAAAAGACGGCAAGATCTTTACCCCATTCACCATCAACAATCTGAAAGGCATAACCAGGCAGGCTGTGATGGAGATAGGCGTACAGAAGGGCTACTCTGTCCAGGAACGCGATATGGGGCTCTTTGACCTCTATACCGCAGACGAGGTCTTCGTGACAGGCACAGCCGCAGAGGTTGGGCCAGTGGCGATGGTAGACGGCCGAGTGATAGGCAACGGCCGCCCAGGTCCCATCACTCTGGAACTGATAGCAGCATACAAAGAAATGACCCAGACCACTGGAACGCCAATTTAAGATACTACCTGGAGATGGACCCTCCTTCTCCTGGGTCCATCCAGCTCCACCAGGAGTATCCTCTGCCAGGTGCCCAGGACCAACCTGCCATTATCTATTGGAACCATGACAGCGTTTCCAATGAGCATGGCCTGGAGGTGGGCATGAGCATTATCATCTATCCTATCGTGGAGGTAGCCTGCCCTTGCGGGCGCGAGCGAGTCTAATGCCCTCAGCATATCCTCCATAAGGCCGGGCTCGGCCTCGTTGATGATCAGGCCTGTGGTGGTGTGAAGTGCAGAGACCAGACAGATGCCCTGAAATATTTTAGCCTCATGCAAAGCCTCATCTATGCGAGGGGTGATGTCTATGACCTCAGCCACACTGGTGGTATCGATCTCAATTGAGGAGTTCATCAGCGACAGAGTGTAATGAAAAGATTTAAACAAAGCGGAATAGTTTGGAGGAGATAACTGGGCTAAAAACTGGCCCGATTCGAGGGGAGGATCCGGGCTATATTCATCTTGAGGGGATGGATGACTTCAAAAGTCATAAGAATAACCC
>DATMZB010000262.1:0-3491 GCA_035560655.1 Methanotrichaceae archaeon
CAGCACCCCTGGGCATTTCTTATTTCACGTTCATGGCTCTGGGTTATGTGATTGATATCTATCGAGGAAAGCTTGAGCCGACTGGATCACTTCTCGAATATGCCTTATTTGTGGGCTTTTTCCCAGTCATCTCCTCTGGTCCAATCATCCGCGCCAGAGACTTCTTTTCGCAATTCGTGGCCAGATTAAAGATCAATTCTGAGGATATGCAGCATGGCTTAGCCCTAATTAGCACAGGGCTCATAATGAAGCTGGTGATTGCGGATAACCTTGCAAACTACGTCGATCCGAGATTCGCAAGCATTACTGATTTCGGCTCCAGGACCATTATTCTTGCAACTCTGGCCTTTGGCGTTCAGCTCTATTGCGATTTCGGCGGCTACTCTAATATAGCTCTTGGAAGTGCTCGCCTTCTGGGGTTTAAGTTCCCTATGAATTTCAACAACCCATATTTTGCCATGAGCCCGACTGATTTCTGGCACCGCTGGAATATCTCTCTATCCACCTGGCTTAGAGACTATCTATATATTCCTCTGGGAGGCAACCGCAAGGGCCCTCTGAAAACCCATCTCAATCTGATCATAACTATGGTTGCGTGTGGGCTCTGGCATGGAGCCAGCTGGAACTTTCTCATATGGGGAGCATACCATGGCGGTCTGCTCTCACTTAACAGGCTGATAAGATTGCCCGAAAACCGGCTCTTATCCTTCGCCGGAATGCTCCTTACTCAGTACCTGGTGTTCTTTGGCTGGCTTATCTTCAAGGTAAATGATCCAAGCAAGCTCGCCTATTGCATGAGCAAGTTCCTAATGCCCACCGGACTTAGCTACAGCGAGATTGGACTTGGAATCCTGGCAGCTTCTGCATTGATCCTGGTGAGCGGGAGAGTGGCTAATAACGATTGGATTAGCCGCCTGGGTACCGTAAGGCCCGCCTACTGGTTCGTTTATCTGGTAATGGCCATCATGCTGATATACTGGGGATCTCCGGTAAAGATGACCAAGTTCATATATGCAGGATTTTAGTGCGATCGCTATCTCAAGAATGCCCAGTAAATTATTGCATTGATGGCAGTCAATGGAATCCCTGCCAGGGCAAAGTCCATGAATGAGATGGTCTCTCCCCTCTTCTCAGCGTTCTGAATGATGATCACATTGCTGGCCGCACCCAGAATGAGCAGGTTCCCTGCAACGGTGCTTCCTGCTGCCAGGGCCATCATCCCTTTAACGGAGGCTCCCTGAAGCAGGGGCAGATAAAGGGCCACAAAGGGCACATTGGATACGAGCTGGCTTAGAAGTATGCTCACTGCAAGTATCATGGGCGTGGTCGTTATATTCATGCCTGAATCCGATATAGCAGACTGGAACAGTCCAGACCTCCAGACGCTCTCCATTAGAACGAACATAGCTGCAAAGAAGATCAGGGTGTGCCAGTCGATATTCCTTATTATCTCCGCCCTCTTTGGGCTGAATATCACTATAGGCGCTGCTGCGATAATCGCTATGTAGGTCAGGTTGAACTCAGCCCCGATCCCCATCTGCACTGTGAAGATCTTTGCGGCTATGAGGATTATAAGCACTATAAAGGATGCTTTAGAAACCCTGGCAAGGCCAGTGTCCTTTATCTGCTCCTGGGTGTGCAACAGCTGTCCCGGCCTGATCTGGCCTCTGTAGAGCAGCTTTAGCAGGAGGTAGGCGGCCACCAGGTTGATGATAGTTGGAAAAAAGAGCCACTGGAAGAATGAGACGAATGGGTTGTTCAAGCCACCTCCTATGGCTATAAGCAGGTTTTGAGGGTTGCCAATTGGGCTCATAACGCTTCCAGTGGTCACTGCAAATGCCAGGGCCAGCAGAAGCATCTTTGGCGGAAGGCTGTGCTCCCTTGAGAAATGGAGCATGAGAGGAGTTCCAATTATTGCCAGAGTATCGTTCATGAGGAATGCTGATAGGATGCCCATGCCAAAGAGTATCAGCAGCAGGAGCTGGTCAGCATTCCTAGCCATCCTGAAGAGGCCGTGGGATAGATGGAAGAGGTATCCGCTCTGGTACATGGCTTCCCCAAGTATGAACATGCAGGCAAGAAAGATCATGACATCCAGGTTTATGGCCAGGAGGGCATCCTGTGGCGATATCTGGCCTGTCAGGAGCACGGCTGATGCGCCCAGAAGCATTATCTGCCAGATCTGGAGCCTGATCCCTCCGGCCTGCCTGGTGGCAATCAGGCCCAAAACCGCTGCCAGAACCACGATTGATATGTTGATCATTTCATGTGCCCCCGCACAGGCTAGGGCTCCAGGTCGGACTGAGATATAGACCTTTTCTTCACCTTGAAGGCCTGGCATGGCAAAGAATAAATGCTGACATCATGCTAAAGAATTAGGGATTCTATGGGCGAAGAAGATGTAATTGAACTTACCGATAGGAACTGGGAGGAGATCGTAGAGAGGGCAGACCTGCCAGTGGCAGTAATGTTCTATGACCCAAACTGTCCTCACTGCAGGGCAATGATGCCTTACTTCCTGGAGTTTGCGGGCGAGTTCCGGGGAAGGGTTATCTTTGGCAGGACCAATGCCAGAAACAATCCTTATGCAGTCAACCGTTATGGGGTGATGGCAGTTCCAACCTTCAAATTCTTTTGCAGAGGAAGGCCTGTCCAGGATATTGTAGGCCAGATGGACCCTATGCTTCTCAGGAGAATAGTCGAGGACGCCTTCCAGCACGGACAGACATGCATATCCAGATCGACGCCCGTCAACTTCACCACCGGGTATGTATAGGCAACAGCCTCCTTAAGCATCTGATATGATCTAGGGATAATAGTTAATACCATCATTTTTAAAGCGTTCGCTGTGGTTTAAATGAGGTCGATCTTCATAATCTCAGCCCTGGCCGTAACTCTGCTCATGGCAGGGTGCATACAGACATCTCCTGGAAATGGATCCACGCATAAGGTCCAGGCGACTGAGGCATGGAAGCCAGATGGCACTATCGGGGCTGCAGAGTACTCCAACTGGAAATACCTCTCCAGCGTCCCGGGCAAGAACTTCACTATCTACTGGAGGAACGATGCTCACAACCTCTACATGGCCCTCAGGGGTCAGACCGATGGATGGATCGCGGTGGGCTTCGAGCCTTCTGATTGGATGAAGGACGCAGATATGATCGTTGGATATGCGACGATCAACAACTCCACAGTCGAGGATCAGTACTGCACAGGCAACTACGGTCCCCACTTCAGGGACGAGGATCTGGGCGGAACAAATGACATACTCGAGCACGGCGGCAGAGATGAGGGAGGCTTTACTGTAGTGGAGTTCGAGAGGAAGATGAACACCACTGACAAGTTCGATAAGGCCTTCGTACCCGGCCAGAACGTCTCCATCATCTGGGCCATGGCCGATTCCAAATCACTGGCAGTCCAGCATAACGTGGCTGCAGGCAAGGGAGTCCTGGCCTTGGAGCAGGCTTGATCCCTCACTCATTCTTTTTATA
>DATMZB010000263.1:0-4455 GCA_035560655.1 Methanotrichaceae archaeon
ATAAAGTGCAACTCAGGGACTGCCTTCCCTAAGTTATCCTGGCCACAGCCGAGACCTCGTCGTCCGGCTTGACGTTCATTATCCTGACGCCCTGGGTAGCGCGTCCCTGTGTTCTGATCTCGTTTGCAGGCACGCGTATCATGACCCCTTCCTTGGTGGTGATCAGGAGCTCATCCTCATCTGAGACGGTCATGGTGCAGCAGACCCCGCCCTTCTTTGCCTCAATATTCTTGACGCCCTTTCCTCCGCGGTTCTGGAGCGGGTACTCGTCGAGGTCCGTCCTCTTGCCATAGCCCTGGCTGGTGATTGTGAGCAGCGTGGAATCAGGATTGACCACGTCCATGCTTATCAGCTCGTCTCCTGCCTCCAGGCTTATGGCCTTGACGCCCATTGTGCCGCGGTTGCTGGCCCGGACATCGCCCTCCTTGAACCTTATAGCCTTGCCGTTCTTGGTGGCAACCAGGAGCTCCTTGTCGCCCTTGGTCAGCCGTGCCGCGACCAGGCTATCGCCCTTCAGGTTGACGGCCTTGATTCCGCCCTTCCTGGGATTGCTAAACGCCCGGATTGGCATCCTGACAATGTTTCCGCCCTTTGTGACCAGGACTATGAAGCCGTCTGCGTCAAAGCTCTTGACCGGTATGGCGCCTGTCATCTTCTCATCGGGCTCCAGCTGCAGCAGGTTCACTATAGATTTGCCCCTGGTGGCTTTGCCCATGGCGGTGACCTCATAAACCTTGAGCCAGTGAGCCTTGCCCTTGTCAGTGAAGAAGAGGAGGTAATCCTTGGTAGACGCAGTAAATACGTCGGTTACAAACTCCTCGCTCTTGGTCTCGGCACCAATGGCTCCCTTGCCGCCACGCCTCTGCATCCTGTAGGCTGTGAGTGGCTGGCGCTTTATGTAGCCGCTGCTGGTAATGGTGACTGCCACCTCTTCTTCCTGGATCAGATCCTCCATGCAGACCTCGCCAGTGGGCTCTATGATCTCAGTCCTTCGGGCGTCGCCGTAGGTCTTGCACAGCTCTTTTAGCTCAGCCTTGATGATGTTCAAGATCTCCTGGCCGCTGGCCAGGATCTTTCTCAAGCCTGCTATGAGCTTTGCCAGCTCTTCAGCCTCATTGACTATCTTCTCCTGTTCCAGGCCTGTAAGCCTCTGGAGCCTCATGTCCAGTATGGCCTTGGCCTGCTCTTCGCTCAGGGCAAAGGCGTTCATGAGCCCAACTCTTGCCTCTGCCGGAGATGGGGCCGCCTTTATGAGTCTGATTACATCATCGATGTTTCGAAGGGCGATGAGCAATCCTTCCAGGATGTGGGCCCTCTTCTCCGCCTGGTCCAGCTCGAACTTTGTCCTTCTTTCAATGACCTGGACCCTGTACTGGACATAGTGCTCCAGGGTCTGCTTGAGGTTGAGGGTCTTTGGCTGGCCGTCGACCAGTACCAGGTTTATGATGCCGTAGCTCGTCTGTAGCTGGGTATGCTTGTGGAGCTGGTTTAGGACCACATTGGCATTGAACCCGGCCTTGACATCCACGACGAGGCGTATGCCCTCACGATCAGACTCATCCCTGATATCCGAGACGCCGTCCATCCTACCGGCCTTGACAAGCTCGGCGATGTCCTCTACCACCTTGGACTTGTTCACCTGGTAGGGAAGCTCAGTGAAGACTATCTTGCTCGACCTGGCTGTCTCCTCTATATCGGACTTGGCCCTGATCAGTATTGTGCCCCGGCCCGTCGTGTAGGCTGACTCAATCCCGGACCTGCCAAGGATGTATGCTCCTGTTGGGAAATCTGGCCCCGTCAGGTGGTCCATCAGGTCGCCAATAGTTGCATCCGGCTCATCTATGAGGTGGATGATGGCCCTGGCCAGCTCGTTTAGGTTGTGGGGCGGTATGTTTGTGGTGTATCCCACAGCAATTCCGGTGGAGCCGTTTAATAGGACGTTTGGAAGCTTTGCGGGCAGCACTGTTGGTTCTTTGAGTGAACCATCATAGTTGGGGATGAAGTCTACGGTATCCTTGTCTATATCGACCAGCAGCTCGCCTGCGATCTTGGAGAGCCTGGCTTCAGTGTAACGCATGGCGGCCGCGGGGTCGCCGTCGACTGACCCGAAGTTGCCCTGGCCGTCTATCAGGGGGTACCTCATTGAGAAGTCCTGGGCCATCCTGACCATGGTCTCGTAGATGGCAACATCGCCATGGGGGTGGTACTTACCCATGACGTCTCCCACTACCCTGGCCGACTTCTTGTAGGGCTGATCGAATGTGTTGTTCTTCTCGTACATGGCGTAGAGAATGCGCCTATGGACGGGCTTCAAGCCATCACGGACATCCGGAAGCGCCCTTGCAACGATCACGCTCATGGCGTAATCGATATAGGACGACTTCATCTCATCTGTAATATTAACCAGTACTTCAGTCAAGTTCTTCTCACCTAAATATCGAGGTTCTTAACATCCTTGGCATGGGCCTCTATGAACTCTCTTCTGGGCTCTACCTGCTCGCCCATGAGTATTGTGAAGATCTCATCGGCCTGAACTACATCCTCCAGGGTCACCTTCAGGACCGTCCTCTTCTCGGGGTTCATTGTGGTCTCCCAGAGCTGCTCGGCGTTCATCTCTCCAAGGCCCTTATACCTCTGGATGACAGGCTTTGCCACTGACTTGACCATCTTATTCAGCTCAGCATCGCTGTAGGCATAAGCGACCTGCTTGCCCTTCCTTACCATGTAAAGAGGAGGTTGAGCTATGTAGACATAGCCGGCATCTATCAGGGGCTTCATGTACCTGTAGAAGAATGTCAAGAGCAGAGTCCTGATATGAGATCCATCCACATCTGCATCAGTCATGATCACTATCTTGTGATACCTGGCCTTGGTGATGTCGAAGTCATCTCCAATGCCGGCACCCATGGCTATGGTCATGTTCCTGATCTCATTGTTCTTGAGCATCTTATCGAGACGGGTCCGTTCTACATTTAGGATCTTCCCCCTCAGGGGCAAAATGGCCTGGAAATGCCTGTCCCTTCCCTGCTTGGCAGAGCCACCTGCAGAATCGCCCTCTACCAGGTAAAGCTCACACTTGGATGGATCGTTATCAGAGCAATCTGCCAGCTTTCCTGGCAGCCCGCCACCCGACAGGGCGTTCTTCCTCCGGGTGAGGTCTTTGGCCTTTCTGGCAGCCTCTCTGGCCATCAGGGCTTCAGTGGCCTTGTTGACGATGGCCGTTGCCACCTCGGGATGCTCCTCGAAGAGCTCGGCCAGGCCGTCTCCAACCATGGACTCTACCAGGCCACGCACTGCGCTGTTGCCAAGGCGCGTCTTTGTCTGGCCCTCGAACTGGGGGTCCGGGATCTTCACGCTGATGACGGATACAAGGCCCTCTCTGAGGTCGTCGCCTGTGAGCTTGGCCTCGTTCTTGATGAGCTTGTGCTCTCTGGCATACTCGTTCACAGTCTTTGTGAGCGCAGCTCTGAAGCCCACCAGGTGGGTTCCGCCCTCGCGGGTGTTGATATTGTTGGCAAATGTGAATATGTTCTCGTTATAGGCGTTGCTGTACTGCAAGGCCACTTCAATGTGGAGGTTATCCTTATCGCGGGAGAAGAATATTGGAGGGGCATGCAGCACCTCTTTGTTCTTGTTTAAGTACTCCACAAATGAGATTATGCCGCCTGCATACTGGAAGATGTTCTCCTTACCGGATCGCTCATCTTTGATGGCGATCTTCAGGCCGCTGTTGAGGAAGGCCAGCTCTCTTAAGCGTGATGAGAGAGTATCGAAGTTGTACTCGACATCTTCGAATATTGTGGCATCCGGCTTGAATGTGACCTTGGTGCCTGTGTGCTCTGAGGTCCCGCGGACCTCGACATCAGAGACTATCTGGCCGCGCTCATATCTCTGCCAGTAAACCTTGCCGTTCCTGCTTATCTCAATCTCCAGCCACTCAGAGAGGGCGTTTACCACTGAGACGCCCACGCCGTGCAGGCCGCCTGATACGCTGTATGACTGGTGATCGAACTTGCCTCCGGCATGGAGCACAGTCATCACTATCTCCAGTGCCGGACGGTTGTACTGTGGCATGATGTCTACCGGAATGCCACGGCCGTTGTCTGACTCTGTGACCGAGCCGTCCTGGTGCAGGACCACTTCAATATCAGTGGCGTACCCGGCCATAGCCTCGTCTATGCTGTTGTCCACCACCTCATAGACCAGATGATGCAGGCCAAGGGTATCGGTGGAACCTATGTACATGGAAGGCCTGCGCCTGACTGCCTCCAGCCCTTCAAGGACCTGGATTTGGCTGGCGTCATAGCCTGTTGCGTCGCTCAAAACTGATTAAACCTCCTGAATAATTAGGACCGTAATGAAATAACCCCTGAGGATATAAACTTTTCTCTCATAGATATCCTTCGACTGTTATGATTCTCATCAGCGCCAATGATAGATGATCTGTAATAATAT
>DATMZB010000264.1:0-3557 GCA_035560655.1 Methanotrichaceae archaeon
CGCTCCCTGTGACCTTCGCCGGAACCCATGTGGGGCTGACCTCCAGGTCCAGCCTGAGGGCGCCAAGGCCATCGCTCTGTCCCAGCGGCAGCGAGATATCGACCCACTTAGAAGGCTCCATCAGGACCGATCCTATCAAATTATTATTTGCCGCCACTTTCAGCCTGATGCCCTCAGGCAATGTGTGAGCCCTGATATGCACATTTGAGGAGCCCTCGTTCCTCAGATAGGCAGAGGCCCGCTTCCCCATCCACCTGACCTTGGGAGGCCAGCACTCAAGCCCGTACCACCCCGGCCCCAGCACATCCAGGTCGCTCTCGCCCATGACCATCTCCCTCCATAAAAGCTCCTCATCCGGGACCTGGTATGCCGGGAAGTAGTCGTTTACCATGCTCTCATGAGGCAAACCCTCGCTGCTCAGTGCACCTTTCAGCCGCCTGATCAGCGAGCTCTTGCTTTCCTCAACTTCCCTGTACGCCTCTTGTGCCAGGGCCTCCACCTCTCCCGGGGAAAAGCTCTCAGACCGCAGCACATACCTGCCGAGGGTATAGTCCTCAAAGTCCGGGTCCAAAAGCCCCATCTCAACTGCCCTTGAATGGAACTCGCTCCCGGGATAGGGCGTGGCCACTGCAAAGCCGTAGTAGTCGGGATCGATCTTCTTTGCAAACCTTATGGTATCCTGAACAGTGGACCTGTCCTCGCCGAGGTTTCCAACCATGAAAGAGGCATATGTCCTGATGCCAGCCTTCCTTGTGAGTGCAAATGCCCTCTCAAGCTCTTCCAAGGTCAAATTTTTCTTGACGGAGTCCAGTACTGCCTGGTTGCCCGACTCTACGCCATAAAATATCATCCAGAACCCGGCCTCCTTTGCAAGCCTGAGCATATCCGGATCTATCAGCCTCTCATTTGCCCTGAAAGGCGCCTTGAATACCGCCTTTTTGGACAGGCCGCGTTCAATCAGGCCGTTGCATATGGACTCAAACCAGGACCGGTCTATGTTGAATGTGTCGTCCTGGAAGAAGACCTCCCTGACCCTGAACTTTGAGACCAGGTCATCAACCTCGTCCAGTATGGACTTAGCTGATCTTCTTCGAAGCTTCCTCTCCCAGACGGGGTTGCTGCAAAACGTGCACTGGAAGGGGCATCCTCTAGAAGCCATGATGTGAATGCTCGGCCTGGCACCCACAGGGTAAGCGCCGGGGTACCGCCTGATCTTTCCAGCCAGCTCCAGCGCCGGCCTCGGGATTGAGTCCAGATCCTCTATGGGAGATCTGGGCTCGTTGGATATTATCTCCTGCCCTTCCCTGAAGCAGATTCCGGGAACCTGATGCAGGTCGCGGCCGTCCTCCAGTGCCAAGACAAGGTCCAGAATGGCCGCCTCACCCTCGCCCATGACCACGGCATCCAGAGAGCTGCACCTGGAGAGCACCCCGGACCGCAGCGCCGAGGGATGAGGCCCGCCGGCCACGATCTTCATAGATGGGTTGTCGCCCTTGAGAGCCGCGGCAGTCCTGAAGGCGGACCTGGCCTGGAGGGCGTTCATGGTTATCCCGGTCAGGTCAGGCCCGTAGTCAGAGACGGCTTTCCTGAGATCTGCCTCTCCGATATCGTCTATATCTGCATCTATGACCCGTACCTCATGCCCTGCCTTAATCAGGGTGGACGACATATAGAGCAGCCCCATTGGCGGATATACAGTGAGCAGCGTCCCAAGCGACCGGGTATTGGGATTGATGAAGAGTATCCTCATTTTGAACCTCCATACAGGGCTACATTCAGCACGGCCACCCCCAGCACCCGCCTGTCCTCGCTAGGTCCGAGCTCTGCAGGCACAAACGTCCTGTCTACATCGAGCCTCAGCTCTGCAGGGCCTGGCAAAACGCCCGGCCCCACATCCACAGACACGGCATGCCTCCCTGCCTCGCCAAGAGACACAGGCGGAAGAGGCCTGCCCGCCAGGGTCAGTCCGACATTGAGAGGCGCGTTAGCCGCCTGAAGCACGAGGTCGAGGCGGCTGCAGCCCTCAGGCACATTCAGGAAGAGGCCGGCCGACCTTCCCATCCACCTGAATGAATCCTCCTCCGGGCCGTAGAACCCATCTCCCAGGCACAGATCCGAGCACCTGCCCAGGTCCAGCTCTGAAGGCAGGTCTATCAGGTCCAGGTAAGGCCTGTCATTTCTTGAGGTTTTTGCCATCTCAGGGTCCTTGAAGGCCACGCACCAGAGCTGGTCTGAGCATTTGTCCCCAAAGGCCCTGAGCAGCCCCTCAAGCCTTGAGCCTGCCAGGTACTGGAACTCGCCCCAGATGACGGGATAGAGCGATCTGTCCACAAGGGCGCGGCGCAGGCTATCCTGCGAGTGGTACCTTATGTGCAGGAACTCATAATCGGGGTTGACAAGCCTTGAGTACAGGTCCAGCCTTCCAAGTGTCAGAGTCCTCACAGATCTGCACAGGTCTATTGCGCTCTTTGTGGGAGAGGTATGTATCACCAGCCGCCCGTCGGGCTGGAGCATCCTCTGGCACTCAGCAAGGAGGCTGTCCAGAGTAGCGTCATCTATGTGCTCAACCACATCCGAGAGCACTATTGAGTCAAAGACCGAGTCCCTGAAAGGAGCCCTCTGGCCGTCGAACTCGAAGAGGCTCAGACTTACTCCGGCGTCAGATGCTCTCCTCGAGCTGAGCCTCAGTGCATCCCTGGATATGTCTATCCCAAAGGCCTCTGCGCCCAGGCGGGCACACCTTATGGCCACCTCTCCGGGCCCGCATCCCAGGTCCAGCACCCTCTTCCCGGGTCTTGGACCTGCAAGCCCAACCAGCCTGCTCAGCCTGTACCCCGAGTAGTCGTACAGCGATGACCCAAAATAGCCCTCGGTATAATAATCGGCATACTCGCCCTTGTCGACCTTGGAGTCCTGCAGGCCGTAAAAGCCGCTGCAGTCCTCAAGCTCAAAGCCGCACCCGCACCGAAATCCGCTGCCCTTCTGGCTCATGCTCCTGCCGCACCTGGGGCAGGAGAGGATCTCAGAGAGACGGCTCATCCCTGACCATCTCCCAGCTGCCATCCATGGCAAAGATGCCAAGCTCCCTTGTGGGGTTGTGGACGTGGAAAGAGTAAAGGCGGTCGTGCCAGTCATAGGATGTGGTGTAGTCCGATGACGCCACAGCCACGGTTATCTCGAACCTCCCTGCAAGAAGCGGCAGGCGGTTTATGGCCAGGTCCAGGTGGCCGGTCCCGACGACAATTCCGGCATCATGTCCCTTGAACTCGTTTGTGGTGCCGTAGCAGTATGTCTCCTGGCTGTAGAAGACCACTCCAAACACGGGAGACTCGACCGGCTCGTTTGCCTTATAAAATATCCTCACTGTGAGGGGATCTCCAAAGACGAAGTTGCTGTTCTCGCGCCCGTTCTTGTCGAGCAGCTTCACGCCTGTGATCTCAACCTTGCCATTGCCCCAGCGCGTCTTCTTGCCCCCGGCATCGGCAGCGGCATCGCTCTCGGTATTTTCCCCTGACTTGTCTCCGACCTGTGCAGAAGAATTTTCACCTGTATTATAT
>DATMZB010000265.1:0-6792 GCA_035560655.1 Methanotrichaceae archaeon
TCATAGCCTAGGCCGCAGGTGCCACTGCGTATGACAATGTATTTATTCTAATCCGGATAACGATCCAATAAAGGCCTCTGCTTCCATGATCTGTCAGCAATGGCTGGGCGCTCAGAGTCCCGGAAGCTGGCAGATCCGGGATCGATCTGGGAAGGCAGGGTTTATGGATCGAGATCTCTATGAAAAGAGGCTGGTGCTCAGACCAGATGGCTTCCATGATCGATATGGAAGATCGGTCTGCCTCAGGGGCGTGAACATCTCAAGCAATGCCAAGCTTCCGCCTTTTACGCCATTTCAGGAGGATTGCTGGTGGGACCTCCTGGCCTCCTGGGGATTCAATGTGGTACGTCTCACCATCTTCTGGGAGGCCATAGAGCCCGAACCCTACCTTTACGATCGGTCCTATCTCGAAAAGATATCCGATATGATCGATCAGGCATCCAGGAGGGGCATATATGTGCTCCTGGATATGCACCAGGACCTGTACAGCCGCTATCTGTTTGGAGACGGGGCTCCTCACTGGGCCCTGCCGTCCAAGGTGGACCCCAAGAATAACGATGGCTATGGAGGCCAGTTCTGGGGCACCGCCTACACATTCTCCAGAGATGTGAGGGCCTGCTTTACTTACTTCTTCCAGTCCCGGGACATAAGAAAGCATTATCTGAAGGCATGGCAGGAGGTGGCAGTCCGGGTCATGGGAAACCCCTACCTCCTGGGATACGACCTCATGAACGAGCCGTCATGCGGAGATATATCCAACCTCCTGGGCTGCTTCGAGAATGAGCATTTAAAACCGCTCTACCTGGATGCCATCGAGGCCATAAGGAGAGTTCATCCAGGGGCCATCGGCTTTGTAGAGCCCCATGCACTGGACACATATACATCCAAGCTGACGGCATTCCAGACAGATGGGCTGGTATATGCCCCCCACCTTTACAATCCTCTCTCCATAACTCTGAGGCTGGATCCACTGCCTGAGGAGATGCTCTTTAATGCTATGTATCACCAGCATAAACGCAAGGCCAGAGAGCTGTCCATGCCGCTGCTCATAGGCGAGTTTGGCGCCCCATGGACCATGTGGCCCGAGTATGCAAGGAACATGGCAGTCGACTGCGCCTACCAGGTGCTCGAAGGCGACTTCGCCAGCTGCGCCTACTGGGACTTCAGCGTTAAAAATGTCAAGGCATGGAATGAGGAGGATTTCTCAATCATTGATGAAAATGGGAACCCAAGGGGGTTAGAGGTAAACGTCCGACCTTATCTCAGGCTTCTTGCAGGCCAGTTCCTGTCCCAGTCCTTCGACAGGTTCAGCAAGGCATACGCCCTATCCATCAGAGGTCCGCCAGGAGGACCTCCTTCAGTCATCTATGTGCCTGAGTCTGTGCAGTATCCGGATGGGTTCACCATAGACGTATCCGACGGCATGATTGAATATCGCCGTGAGAGTTCAGAGCTGGCATACTTCCCGGAGCGGGATGGAATACACAGCATTGAGGTCAGGCCTGGAAGATAAACCAGGCCTGAAAGATTGATCGTAATTTATAATCTGCCTTCTAAATATCCTGCCCCGACTGCTGGTTTTTATGGGTCTCCAGAGAGCCGGCACATATCGTGCTGAACCGACAGCTATGGCACTTTCTGGGATTTGGATCTGGATGGAAGCGCTCTTGATCAAAACCCTGGTTTATCTCCCTGAACCCCTGGATGATCTTGACCCTGATACCCTCCAGATCGCTCCATGAGAATCGAAGAGACTCTGACCTGCCGCTGGCCAGGTAGACCAGTCTGCAGAGCGTCTTTTCTGGCTCCGCCATGAGGCACTCCCTGGCCCAGAGTGCATAGGACCCCATCTGCAGATCGCCGTAGCTGCGGCGGCGCTCTGTCTCAACCCCAGCTCCAGTCTTCCAGTCGGATATGATCAGCCCATCATCTCCGTCCCTGCAGACGTAATCAAGCTTCACGGCCACAGGGACGTCTCCCAGATGAAATGCCTCAACCTGCTCGTGGTTCAGGTACTCCATGCCCTCCATGCCAGGCCATATGACCTTGAAGAATGTGCCTATCTGCTGAAGGCCGCTTTCTAGGATGTCCTCAAAAAAGTCGTCTCCCAGGGCATGTCCATTGAACTCCTCTGCAACCATTCTCTCAGCGCCGATGCGGTAGACATCCAGCCTCTGAGAATACTGCGACCTGGCCATCTCCTCATCTGCAACATGACCCAGCCGTGTCCTGCTTATCTGCTGCTCTATGATCTCATGAATTAGCTTGCCCTGGATGACCTGGCTGGGCTCAAGCGCTCTCAGCCTATGGATCCTGGATATGTCCATACAGCCAGGGTCTCTCAAGGCAGGTGCAATGTAATTATAAAAATAAGCTCTCCTGCAGCGGCTCCACAGACGGTGACGGCTGTATGACCAGGCATTGTGCTGGTAGAACCAATCTGCCAGTGGTTTTTGTTCAGGCCTTGGCTCAGTGGCAAAGACCTGGGGACTGGCAGGGCTGCTGCTGGCGCGCCCTGCGCAGTATTTGGCAATCTCCCTGGTAAATATCTCTCCATATCTTCGAAGCTTTGCCTCACCAACCCCGTTGATGCTGGCGAAGTCCTGCAGATCTCTCGGTCCACGGGACGCCATCTCCTTAAGGGTTGAGTCGTGGAAGATGATGTATGGAGGCATCTTCTCAGAGTCGGCTATCCTCTTTCGAAGCCTCCGCAGCATCTCGAAGAGATCGCCATCTATGTCTGGATCCTGGCAGATTGGAAACTGGCCTTCCAGAAGTATCCTCTCTTTGCCGCAGAGAATATTTTGGCTCCTGAGGTTCAGCCTCACAACAGGTCGAGGGCCTCCCTCAGAGCACAGACAGCCGCGCTGGATGAGTTCCCTTATCAGTTCCTGCCATCTCTCCTGGGACAGATCTCTTCCCGAGCCGTGAGAAGGCAGTAATTCATGGCCGTGGCTGAGAACTTTCTTGGACCTGGAGCCGCACAGGACTGCCGATATATGGTTTACTCCAAAGCGCTCCCCTGTCTGGGAGATGCATGAGATGGCCTTTTGAGCCAGGACTGTGGCGTCGAAGCCCTGATCCGCACAGTTGTCGCAGCTTTTGCAGTTCTTCTCATGAAACGGCTCTCCGAAGTAGCCCATCAGCGCCTTTCTGCGGCATTCACGGCTCTGGCAGAAGGCCATCATCTCCTCCAGCTTCCTCTTGGCTGAAATCCTCTGCAGAGCATCCACTTTCTTCTCTATCAGGTACTCTATCTTCCTTGCATCCCCACTGCTGAAGAAGAGCAGGCAGTCGCTCCTATGTCCGTCTCTTCCAGCCCGGCCCGTCTCCTGATAGTAGGCCTCCAGGCTCATTGGCATGTCGTAGTGTATGACGAACCTGACGTTTGATTTGTCTATCCCCATCCCGAAGGCCACAGTCGCCACTATGATCTCTATCTCCTCTCTGACGAACTCGTCCTGGGCCTTTGCCCTGGTATGCGGGTCCAGCCCGGCATGGTACGGCCTTGCAGGGAATCCATCAGCCTGGAGCTTGGCTGATACGCTGTCTGCGGATCTTCTGCTTGAACAGTAGATAATGCCTGAGCTTCCCCTATGTCGGCTCAGGTAGTCCCGGATCTGGGAATAAGCATCTTTTTTTGGCAGTATCTGATAGTATAGATTTCTTCTGTTGAAGCTGGCCCTGTAGATTTTGGGATCTTTCATCTGGAGCTGTCTGACTATGTCCTTCTCCACCTCTGGTATCGCCGTGGCAGTGAGTCCGATCATGGCAACTTTAGGGAATCGCTCCTTGAGCACTCTCAGCTTGCGGTATGACGGCCTGAAATCATGGCCCCATTCCGATATGCAGTGTGCCTCATCTATTGCGATCAGGTTGATATCCAGATGATCGAGAAATGATAGGAACTCTGGCAGGACAGCGCGCTCCGGCGAAAGGTAGAGGACCTTGATCTTCTGGTCAAGCAGATCCGATACGATGATGCCTATTTCATCGCTGTCCATGGCGCTGCTCAGCTGGGCAGCCATAATGCCGCTTGCCTTTAGGCCGTCCACCTGGTCTTTCATGAGTGCAATCAGGGGCGAGACCACAACGACCAGCCCGCTTCGCAATACTGCCGGGAGCTGGTAGCACAGCGACTTTCCTCCGCCTGTTGGCATCAGGGCCAGAACATCCCTTCCTGCCAGAAGGTCTTTGATTATCTCCTCCTGAGGTGGAATGAATGATGAATATCCAAAATATTTTTGAAGCGCCTGATGCACGTTAATATACTGGGCGAAAACTGAATATAAATTGTTGGCATGTGGGTCGAAAGTATTGGGGATAAAAAAAGGTATGGCGGGCCGTGAGGCCCTGACACTTCATATCTAGTAGCCAGAAGCCTTCTGTCCGCTCATGCCAGTCTGGCCGCCGGCTGCAGTTTGATTGCCTGCAGTCACATTTCCAGAGGCCATCTGTCCGCTCATGCCAGTCTGGCCGCCAATGACGGTCTGGTTGCCAGCACCGGCAAATCCTGTAGTGCCCTTGCGCAGGTTCAGCTGGTCTGCGCCGGTAACTCCAAAGGATCTCCTGACCTGAGTTCCATTGGACGTGGTGGCCATAATATCAGGGCCTGGGAACTCGAACTTGCCTGCTATGCCTCCATCTTTATAGAGCTGAGCCCACAGCACTGATGTCACATTTGTCTGGTTTGTAAACTGAAGCATGACCGCTACGTTATTGTTCATGCCGTTATTGAGATGGCTGTATCCGAGGATCTTGCCTGGATTGCCGTTCAAATCTGTCTGAACTGCCACCCAGCCCGGGCCCTGGATACTGGCCTGTGCTACAGTCACCTGGCCGCTGCTCACGCTCTGGTTCGAAGCCTGAACATATGGCTCACCAGAAGCCGTGGATGGAGCAGATACTGCGGGCGCTGCAGGTGTAACTGGTGCCTGTGCCTGTCTGGTAGCATTGACAGTCGCAGTAGCATTTCTAGCTGCTGTGGTGGTTGCATTCGCAGGCCTGGCGGCAGGAGTTGCAGTCCTTGCAGCCTGAGCCCCACTGACATTGCCTGCAGCTGTCATAGATGTGGCGCTTCTTGCGCTTGAAATCCTGTACCTTGTCCCTTGCGCAGTCACGTTGAAGGGTACCCTTATGCCAGTACCATTAGGCGCAGTCGCCTCAATATCTGGCCCTGGATACTCGTGGACTCCGATCCTGCCTGCATCTATATGGAGCATGGCCCACAGAGGATCTGTAATATTGGTGTTATTGGTGCGGTTGAGCACTACCACCACATTTCTGTTCAGCCCGTTGTTCACATGAGTAAATCCAATTATGTTTGTGGGATTTGGCACGCCGTTAAGGTCTGTATGGACGTCAGCCCAGCCTGGGCCATTGCTGTAGACCTCGCCAATTGTGACTGAGTCAGTGGTGATGGTCTGCCTTGAAGCTCTTATATATGGCGTCTGGTTTCCGCCAGTGGCATTGCCAACTATGCCTGTCTGGGCTATGCCCGCAGTTGGCTGTCCCATAGCTGTCTGGTTCTGTATGGGAGCACTTGCAGCCTGTGATGCCACATTGGCGGTCACATTTGCAATTCCTATGGTCTGGTTACCTATTGTGACCACTGGCACTGTCCTTATCACTATGATCTGGGGCTGCTCAACCGATACCTGGACCGGCTGAGGCTGCACTACGACTGGCTGAGGCTCGCGTACTACGATCTGCTGAACCTCGCTTACTACTTGAGATGATTGGTTCGTCCTTGGCACTATCTGGGGCGCGACCTGATTGGCATTGGTCCCGGACCTGGTGACGACAGTCTCAGTCCTGACCACTACTGGCTGGGGCTGCTCAATCTGGATCTGTGCTGGCTGTGGCTGAACCACTATTGGCTGAGTCTGCCCAACTACGACTGGAACAGTTCCCTGAGCTACCACCGGAACCGTTGCAGCTCCAGTCCTGTTCAGGATGACTACAGACGGAGCCTGGGCTGTTTGAGCCCCTGCAGTTGCATTGGCAGCTCCTATGGTCTGATTGCCTGTGGCAGGTCCTGTCATTGAGACCACTGGCACAGTCCTGACCACCACAGGCTGGGGCTGCTCAACTGTGACCTGGACTTGCTGGGGCTGTACCGCTATCTGCTGAGGCTCGCGTACCAGTATGGGTTGCTCCTCTCTTACAACCATTGGGGTTGTGTTAGTTCCTGTCACTGTCTGAGGTGTGACTTGCGTGGCGTTGGCGCCTCCCCTGGTGATGACCGGCTCAGTCCTGACGAGGACTGATTGGGGCTGCTCGACCTGGACTTGAGCTTGCTGCGGCCTTACTTCAACCGGCCGGGTCTGCCCAACTACTACTGGCTCCTGTCCTCGAACCACGAGCGGGGCTCCAGCAGCTCCAATCGTCTGGTTCTGCATGGCTATTGTTTGGCTCTGCATAACTGGTGTCTGGTTCTGAGTGATGCCTGTCGTACCTGTAACGCCAGATGTCACTCTTATGGTCCCCCTGCTCTGTGGGTTATTCACTACGTAGTCGAAGGTGCCTGCTGTATTGAATGTGTGGCTGTAACTCTGGCCAGTAGCCAGGCTTCCTGAGGTAAAATCGCCATTAAGGGCTGTGACCGTGTTTGGAGTAGCATCGCGGTTTATCCATGTGACTGTCGTCCCTGCACTAATGTTAATGACCTTTGGCTGGAACATGGCGTTTGTTATCTCAATGGTCTGATTCATCGAGGCGTTAGTTCCTGGCGCCTGGCAAACGGATAGTCCTACTGACGATGCTAATGCTAATAGCACTGCAATAATAATC
>DATMZB010000266.1:0-8554 GCA_035560655.1 Methanotrichaceae archaeon
CCATTGCCATGAGGACTCTTAGGCTCAACAACTGGGTCGAGGAGAGGGAGATCAAGAAGGACGGAAAGGGCAGGCCAATGAAGGTCTACCGTCTGACAATATCCCTGCCGGACATAATCAGGCACTTCGAAGAGGAGAAGAGGCGTGAATCTGCCAAGACCATGGAGAGCATAGAAAAGTTGAAAGAGCTAAGCAGGTCACTCAGCACGGAAGCACCTTCAGCTTGAGGATTTTCTGCTAAACAGATCATCCAAGGCACCTAACTGGCATAGCATTGGATAGTCATTATTCCGGTTAGAGAGATTAGGCCACCTCATCCACTGAGGTGACCCTCTCCAGGAATGTCCTTGGTTAAACTACTCCTCCTCGCCGCTTATGTCTCTGACATCTTCGAGATTCTCCTCGATGAGCTTCTTATCCAGGTTCTCGCGCTTCTTATCGCCCTTTCTCTCGATATCGCGTTTCTTGAACTGAGACATAAGTCTTCACCTCGGAATCATCCAGACCTCAGGCTGTATTAACCTTTCCGTCTGAATCCCAGGCAGGCCCACTGATCATAAATTCCGCTAGGATCCTGATTATCGATTATCTTTACTTCAAAGCCCTGGTCAGAGAGCACCTTCGCGATACGGCGTGCCTCTTTCTCGGTGTAGACCGTATACAATGCCATATCTCGGGCCAGCCCTGATGACTTGACTATGATCTCCTGCCACATGGGCCAGTTGATATCATCTATGAGCCCCACCATGAAGCCTGTCACGGCATCGAACTTTCCCTGATCAAAGAACCTGTTGAGCATCCTTGCATCCAGGACAAAGGCCTTCTCCGGCGGCAGCTTCCCATTCTTCAAGGCCTGGCAGAGGTCGCACCTGTCATAATCCATGGACAGCGGAGAATGGCCCAGCCGCAAAAGTGCCTGAGTAGCCATACCTCCTCCGCAGCAGATCTCAAGAATGCTCATGCCTGCAGGGAGTAACGGCTTTAAAAACGACTCCAAACGGTCAATTCTGTCAGGGACGTAGAGTGGCGGACCCTGGACAAAACAGCTATCACAGAAGAGTTCCTCGGCCATGGACAGGGCAAAATACTCTATCAGTGCCTCCATGAACTCATCCTCGCTCATGCGAACCTTACGGCCCCCAGGCACCTGGCAGCCTTCCAGGACTTTTCTATCCGAGTAAATATCGGTGACCAGCACCCAGATATCTGCAGGCTCGCTCAAGTGGTAAGCAATGCCAAGCCTCCGTCGGTCTGAGAGGACCTCTACGGCCTCTGCAGCCTCCTGGCCCTGGGAGAGCAGCTCTTCTGTCACTGGCAGGTAAGAGAGATCTTCAAACGATTCTTCTGCGAGGAAGATGCTCACTCCCTCATCCAGGCCAAGGATCTCATGTAGCAACACGAATATGGCACTGCCCGGTCTGAATATCAATCTTCTTGAACGGGAATAAGTTTATCTTATTCTGATTCAAATCAGGGATGTTGAATCTCACCGATATTCCAGGCGTAGGCGCCCGCATGAGGGAACGCCTCATAGAGCGCTATGGTGCTGAAGAATCTGCCCTGCAGGCAATAGTCAAGGGCGACATCCCCGGACTTTCAAACATCATGAGCGAGCGCCAGGCCATCACTCTGGCAAGATGGGCTTGCGCCATGAGCCACGGCCTTAACCCGGACGACTTCCTGGCCACAGATGAGGCAGTCAGGATATACCAGGCTCTGATACAGAGGATAGCCAAATACGCACATACCGACTATGCCAGGCTCAAGATATCCATACTATTTCCATCCTCCTCCCCTGATCTCATTGCAGAGAACAGGAAGCTGGCTGAGTCGGCAATCGCTCATGCCCGGCTGCTGGAAGGCACCAGGATGGATGAGCTGCTCAGGAAGATCAAGCCACTGAGAGAGAAGGCCCTGACCAGGGTGAGGGGAAGGGCAGTGGCTGTTGAGTCAGCTGATGTGCTCAAGCAGCTTAAATCCCGGGGCCTGGATAAGGTCATAGACCTCATCATGGCCGAGAATGCCAGGGAGCTTCAGGACGCGGCTCGCAGCTACAGCCATGTCTGCTTTATAGGGGAACTCCATGCTGATGCAGACGTAGAGCGGGCCGAGTGCCTGGATAGCTGGTATCTTGTACCTGAATCAATCCTTTGCTACTATTCCGAGAACCTGGAGGCCATCTCTTCTGCAGTTGAGGCGTCCAGGATCCTGCATGAGTTGGGGATCTGCAAGTTCAAAGACCTGGATGCCTTAGAGAGGCTGATCAGTGGACTGGCACTGGCTGAGGACGAGGAATCTGGACAGATGGCCCGCCAGCTCAAGGATCTGTCCAGATCAGTGGATGAGGCTGCCTCCTGGGCCGATTCAGAGCTCAAGCGCAGGATAGAGGCCAGCTCAGTCACACTTGAAGGTATGGACATACTCCAGGCTCTGGGCAGGGGCGAGGGCGTCAGGGAGCTCTTCGAGGTCAAGATGAAGGGGGTGTTTCAGGAGGTTCTGAAGGGTGCCAAGGCACGTGTGGCATCAAAGCTTTCCATGTCAGGCCCTGATACGGTCTACCTGGACGAGATATTCTCATCTGAGGTCCAGTATCCTCTTGAGCTTGACCGCCATGCGCTTCACAGGCTTGAGCAGGACCTGAGGAGCAGGATAGAATCTCGGGCTCTCAGGTCGAGCCGCGAGCTGGCCCGGGGCCTGGAAGATAAGAAGGATATGGTCAGGGAGATGATCTCCCTGCTGCTGGAGTTCGACCTCTCATATGCTCTGGGAAGCTTCGCCCTGGCTGAGAAGCTGATAATGCCCGAGATCATAGATGAAATCGGACTGGGGTTTCAGGATGGAAGGAACTTATTCCTGGAGAACGCAGAGCCTGTCAGCTACTCACTGGGCAAGACTGGGATGATAGAGTACCAGGAGAAGATAGTCCTTCTAAGCGGCGTGAACTCGGGAGGCAAGACCTCTCTCCTGGACCTGGTATCCCAGGTAGTCATACTGGCCCAGATGGGCCTGCCAGTGCCTGCATCGCGCTGCAGGCTATGCATCTTCCAGGAGCTGTACTACTTCGCCAAGAGCAGGGGTACTTTGAGTGCAGGAGCATTCGAGACCGCCATGCGCAAGTTCGCTGTTGTAGAGAACGACAGGCGAAAGCTGGTGCTTGCAGATGAGCTTGAGGCCATAACCGAGCCAGGGGCCTCGGCCAGGATCATCGGCTGCATGCTCGACGAGCTGGACCGCAGAAATTCAGCATCCATCTTCGTCAGCCACCTTGCAGAGGAGATAAGGCGGTTTGCAGAGTCGCCGGTAAGAGTAGACGGGATCGAGGCAGCAGGACTTGATGAAAACAACAACCTTGTGGTTCACAGGACTCCCAGGTACAACTACCTGGCCAGGTCCACTCCAGAGCTGATACTGGACAGGCTGGTGAGGACTACATCAGGGCCGGAGAAGGAGTTCTACTCCAGGATACTGGGAAGATTCCAGAAGTGAGCTGCTGGTGGAGTGAGCTGCAGGAATGCAAAAGGAGAAAGAATGCCATTTGAAGGCTGCATGGCACGGCTAACAATCTATGCCCTCGCAGCCCTTATTTGGCTCCTTCTCAGTGACGTTCTGGTGAATCTTGACGTTTCTTTCAAGCTCAAACTTTCCAGAGAACCTGCTGTGAGATTTCAGGTCCTTCTCGAGCATCTTATGAAGATCCTGTGCTGCTTCCATTGTGCCATTGAAACTGCTATTGGTATCAATGCCTGCAACCTGTGCACCAGTGGCATTGGCAGTTGAGCCAAAGTAAGCGGCCTGATCCTTCTCCATCTGATCGGCCTGGAAAGACTCTTCGATGCTGGCGCCCATGCCGCCGAAGAACGAGTCTGAGCGGATGGATTTGCTGCCTGTCAGAGGAGTATCGCCCCTGAAATCGATCTTTGAGGTATCATAGAAGTTCAGGCTGGACTTGTTGGTCTCGTTAAGTGTGGGAACAATCCTCTGAAGCTTGCCAGCCTTCTCAGACATGGCCTGCACTGAGCTCAGATCAATATCACCTTCTCCAGCCACTGCATCGTTGTACGCCAGTGCAAGCCTGCTGTCCCTGATGGCCATTGCCGACTCAACCCTACCAGTGCCGCTGACAGTCTTTGAGTCGCAGAACTGGCCGTACTGGAGAGGTTCGGGGAGGCCTACAGTTTTCTCAACCTTCAGACCCGGAATCAAGACACTTACAGATAAGCAAGACGAGCTGCTAACAGGTCCCCTAGAGCATTCTCCAATCGCGTCTACTGTATTTTCAAGTGTGCCTGACGCCTCTTTATCTATGCTGGCTATGAGGAGAATGGATGTAGAATCCCCAGGATTCATAAGCCCAAGATTATCCCAGGAAATATTCCTGCCTGATACAGATCCGCTTCTATTATCGGTGATGTAGTTCAACCCAGAGGGGAGCATATCCACTGCTCTGACTGGATTTAAGGCGACATCGCCGCTATTGGAGATCTTGATAATAAAGCTAATATTAGACCCGGGAGCTCCAGATGATTGGCTTGCCTCCTTCTTCACCTCTATCCTCGGAACCTTGACCTTAACTCCTGTGATCATGGGACAGTAGTCAACCATCATACCATCTGGAAGAATGCCCTCAACTTTAGATACTGTAGCCAATGTGCCTGTGGCTTCATCATTGATGCTTCCAACCAGGTTGACGACGTCAGACCCGCCGGCCTGCATGGGCACTGAGCCTATATCCGCCCAGACTATTGTCCAGCCGCCATCAGGATTCTTAGCAGCAGTATAGGGCTGCTTTGAATCTGTTGATACAAAATCAAGCCCTTTGGGCATGGTGTAGATCATCCTCACTGGATCTAAGGCCTGGCTTCCAAGGTTGGTCACCTTCACAGTGAATGTCACATTAGAGCCGATCTCTGCAGCGTCCGTGCTGGCATCATTGCTAACCTCTATCAGAGAGGGCATAGTGGTTACATTAACTGAACCAGATGCTCTGACCACAGTCCCATCCGGCGCCGTAGCCTCCGCGGCTGCGAAGTTCTCTATGGTGTCTGTGGCATCCTCGCTGAGGCGGCTATTTATATGTATCTTCAGGTTGGCTCCGGGCTCCATTGGGCCAATATTTTCCCAGGTCAGGGCTGTGGTTCCATTGGAGTTCCGGACGATATTTGAAGGCTCAGGTTGGGAATGATTGAACTCCATGCCAGCCGGCAGGGCATCCACCACCTTCACAGGATCGAGTGTGAAGTTGCCTGTGTTGGTCACATTCAGTGTGCAGACCACTTCAGAGCAGAGCCTGGCCTCAGCCTGATCTGCCGAGCTTCTGATCTCCACCGCAGGCGCCATGATCACCAGATTTGATTCTGCTGATCCGTTGAGCACAAGCCCGCTTGAGCAGGTGCCTGTGACGTTGACCAAATCTGTGAGGGTACCTGAGGACCCCTCATCTATCTTGCAGGCCAGCTGAATATAGGTCGAGGCACCTACATCGAGAGATCCGAGGTCTGACCATGTGACGTTCTGACCTGAGACGGATCCAGTCCGGTTATCCGAGACATAGCTCATTTCCTCAGGCAGCCTGTCGACGGCAGATACTGAATCCAGCACCGTGTCTCCTGTGTTTGTGATCTTGATTGTAGAATTGATCTCCGTCTGCGGCACGATTAGTGCAGAGTCTGAGGTCTTTTCCACAGTCAATGGAGGCTGAACTGCTACAAGGCCTGCATCCCAGGTCGTATCATTCTGGCCCACTGCAAGAGATATGCATGTCGTATTGGCCTCAAACTGGTTCACATCGCTATCTAATGAATCATTAATTCCCTGATCCTGGAGCGTGAAGTTGTATCCCTGTGGGGCTGTGAAGCCGAGGAAGTAGGCACCCGGCAGAAGGTCCCTAAAGCTGTAGTTGCCAAGGGCATCAGTAGCTGTTGATGCCAGGATTGCTGAGGAGTTGTTCGAGCATGCATACAGGTTCACCTGGACTCCGGCAACTCCCGGCTCTCCTGCATCCTGGATGCCATTGGAGTTCAGGTCGTTCCAGACCAGTTCGCCAACAGATGCCAGCTTATACATGCCTGCATCCACAGTATCATCTCTCTGGCCCGAATACAGCTGCACATTGCAAGTCTGGCCTGTACTCACATCGGCATTGCTGTCCCTTGCTGAATCGGTGCCCTGGTTGGCAGGGCTGAATATATGACCGGCAGGTTTTTCGAAGATCACATGGTATTTGCCCGGGATCAGGGAAGTAAAGTCGTAGCTGCCATTTGGGCCAGTGGAATTTGAGAGCACTTTGCTGTAATTTCCTGCATTGAGATCAAACCTGTATAGGTCTGCCACAATGCCTGAAATTCCAGGCTCGCCCTGGTCCTGGATGCCATTGATGTTTAAATCGTCCCAGGCGAAGTCGCCCAGGGATGCATTTCTATACAGGCCTGCATCCCATGTCGTGTCGTTCTGGCCTGATGTCAGGGTCAGATTATCAGTTTTTCCATCAGCTCCGGCATCGCTATCCTTTGCTCTGTCGATGTTCTGGTGGTTGATGGTGAATAGGTATCCCTCAGGTCTGGTGAAGTTGAGATAGTAATCTCCAGGAGAGAGATCCGTGAATGCGTAATGACCTGTGGAATCTGTGGCATTTGAGCCCACCAGAGCGCCAGAGGGAGTGAAGAGCTTGACTTCTGCATAGCCAATTCCAGGCTCGCTCTCGTCCTGGATGCCATTGCCGTTTATGTCTTCCCAGACGAAATCGCCAAGGGATGCATTCTGATAAATCCCTGCATCCCATGTCATATCGCTCTGCCCTGAGTCCAGATCTGTGGAAGAGGTTTTGCCTGTGCCCACATCGGCATTGCTGTCCCTGCCGATGTCTGTGCCCTGCTCAGGAGGGCTGAATATATAACCTGATGGCAAATTGAACTTCAGGCTATAGCTGCCAGGAGTCAGGCCCGTGAAGTTATAGCTGCCATTGCAGTCCGTGGCAGTGGACTCCAGAGATGCGCCAGATTTAAAGAGCTCCACCTGGACGCCTGGCACGCCAGGCTCACCAGAGTCCTGGATGCCGTTGGCGTTAGCATCATTCCAGACCAGGTCTCCAATGGATGCCAGTCTGTATATGCCTGCGTCTACGGTGTCGTTTGTCTGGCCCGAGTCCAGTTGTATATCCCCTGTCTGGCCTGTGATTACACAGACATCGCTGTCTATGGTCGTGTCAGTGCCCTGACTGGCAGGGCTGAATACATAATCCGCGGGTTTTCCAAAGATCACATAATATTTGCCAGGGACCAGGGAAGTGAAGCTGTAGCTGCCATTTTGGCCAGTAGCATTGGATGGTACCTTGCTATAAGTCCCAGTGTTGAGATCAAACCTGTAGAGGTCTTCCAAAACGCCTGAAATTCCAGGCTCGCCCTGATCCTGGATGCCATTGGTGTTTAAATCGTCCCAGACGAAACCTCCCAGGGATGCATTTCTATACAGGCCGGCATCCCAGGTCGTATCGTTCTGGCCAGATGTCAGGGTCAGATTATCAGTTTTTCCATCCGCTCCGGCATTGCTATCTGTTGCTCTGTCGACATTCTTGCGGCTGGTTGTGAATGAATATCCATCTGGTCTGGCGAAGTCAAGATAGTAATCTCCAGGAGAGAGACCGGTGAATGCATAATGACCAGTGGAATCTGTGGCATTTGAGCCCACAAGGGCGCCAGATGATGTGTAAAGCCTGACCTCAGCCTGGCCAATTCCTGGCTCGCTCTCGTCCTGGATGCCGTTGCCGTTTATGTCTTCCCATACGAAATCTCCCAGGGATGCGTTCTGATAAATCCCGGCATCCCGGGTCATATCGCTCTGGCCAGAAGTCAGGACGACCGATGCCGTCATGCCTGTGCTCATATCTACGTCGCTGTCTTTGGCGGTGTCTGCACCCTGTCCAGGAATGCTGAATGCATAACCTTCTGGCAAGCTGAACTTCAGTCTATAGACCCCGGGAGCGAGGCCGGCGAAGCTGTAGCTGCAATGATAATCTGTGGCTGTGGCGCCCACAGAGGCGCCTGACTTGAAGAGCTTCACCAGGACGCCTGGCATTCCCGGCTCTCCAGAGTCCTGGATGCCATTGGCGTTCACATCTTTCCATAACAGGTCGCCAATGGATGCTGGCTTGTGCATTCCGGCGTCCACGGTATCATCTGCCTGGCCTGACCTCAGCTGTATCTCAGCCGTCCTGCCGAGGCTCTCATCTGCATCGCTGTCCGCTGCGCGATCAGTGCCCTGTATTGGAGCGCTGAACACATAGCCAGCAGGCAGGTTGAACTTCAAACTATAGCTTCCAGGAGTGAGGCCTGCAAAGGTATAGTGGCCAGCCGAGTCCGTGGTGGCGGTATCTTGAGGTGCGCCTGATTTGAGCAGATCTACTCCAATGCCGGCAATCCCTGTCTCTCCAGAGTCCTGAATGCCGTTGGCATTAGCATCATTCCAAACCAGGTCTCCAAGCGATGCAGGCGGAGCCACTTCGACCCTTGCAAAGGCCGGGACATGGAATGTCACGCCTCCTGAGGTGTATGTGGCATCC
>DATMZB010000267.1:0-4380 GCA_035560655.1 Methanotrichaceae archaeon
GTCAGGCACAGCCGTATCATCTCTTATTCATAGATCAGCACCCTCAATTCTTCAGGCTTTCTCTTTCTACCAAGTAGGCAGATATAGATTCCATTTCTCACCCCAAGTAATTCCCACTCGCTGGGGGTCAGGAGGGGGGCCAGCCACGGCCTGGAGTGGCAGCCCAGTCCATAGTCTCTTATCCACAAGGGAATGGCAGCACAACAGAAATATTTCAATCTCCCCTTGCCCTCTACCCAGTATAATCTGGTGCCGCAAAAGATTCCTGGACCTACTAAGAGATTTTCCGCTGCCTTTATCCCTTGAGCGGGCAGATATCATTGTGCAACCTACCTAACTGCGGCATGTTCTAAATATGCCAGCCCACCAATGTAAATCACATACACCATATTTAAATACCAACATCATGAGAATTACATATCCTTTGAAGGTTCGAACACATGCAGGTCTTGCACTCCATCTGGGACATGGAACGGCTCAACATCTGGGCAGAGTCATCGACCCGACCTCTTGTAGCCTCAGCAGACTCCAGAAGGCGGAAGAAAGATGCCCCACAAAGACATCCCTTTGCCCTTCCAGGTGATGACCTCAATAGCCAGCTTCCCGATATCTTCAAGCGCGGCTCACCAATTATCGCCAGCCTAAACCTAAGGCTGCCAGCTACCGCGAAGGGACCGATGCCATCTCCCTGGCTCCTCCTTGAAGACCTGGTCTCCCAGAAGGCCACCAGCCTGGAAAACTGGGCAGTCGATGCACTGGCCTTTGAGCCGGGCCCTGCCTTCGACCTCCTGATAGACCTGCCTGCCCATCCACCTCAGGGAACTGCCTTCTCAAGCTCTATCCGGTTCTGGTCAGACCTGGCCCTCTTCGCTCTTGAGATGCTGGCTAAAGAGAAGTTTGTGCCTGTAATCGAGGCAGAAGCTGCCCTCTGGACCACAGTGGTAGAGGAAGACGATTCTGAGCGGCTCAGGTCATTCTCCAAAGCCATGCCACCAAGCTGCCGTAGCTTTGGGACTGGCGACATTGCAGCAATCTCACCAGGGGACCTGGTTAAGAGCTTCATAGACAGCACATCTGATTCATTCATCCGCAGGAGCCTCAGATCAGCTCAACTTCTGCCTCCACGACGCGGCCGCAGGCCCAAGGCCAAGCCCCTGGCTGAGCAGTTCATCTGTGCCCTCTCCTCAGAAGAACCCCGTCTGACTGCATCCTCTGATGATCTGGCATCTTTTTCAGAAGGAATAAAATCCTGGCTATCCCAGCTCCAGCAAGAAGAGGATACACCCTACCGCACATGCTTCAGGCTTGAACCTCCTGGTGAGGAAAGCGATGCCTGGATAGTTCGCTTCTTCCTCCAGGCCAGAGATGACTGGAGCCTGCTTGTGCCCGCTGAAGACGTATGGAGGACGAAGTCTGAATCTCTGAAATTCCTCAAGAAGAGGCTGAAGAACCCCCAAGAGCAGCTCCTCGCTGACCTTGGAACAGCCATGAGGGTCTTTCCCCAGATTGAGAAATGCCTCCAGCTGGCACGGCCCGCGGGAATGGTGCTGGATGCTGAGGAAGCATACTCATTCTTGCGTGAATCGGCACCGCTCCTGGAGCAGGACGGGTTTGGCGTCACTTTGCCTCAGTGGTGGGACCATCCGGCGACACGCCTTGGCATGAAGCTAAAGCTTAAGTCTGACCTGAAAGTGGAGAGAGCTGATGGCAAAAGCCTGTTTGGCCTGGACTCGCTTGTGAACTACGACTGGGAGCTGGCCCTTGGGGACAAGATCCTGACTGAGGCGGAGTTCTCAGAGCTGGCCGGGCTGAAGGTCCCGCTGGTCAGGATGAAAGGAGAGTGGATGGTGCTGAGGCCTGAAGAGGTCGAAGCTGCCATAAAATTTTTCAAGGATCGCAGACCGCAGGGAGAGATGACACTTGGCGAGGCGCTGCACCTTGCTCTTCAGTCAGAAATCTCAGAGACTGGCTCGGGCACAAAGCCCGGCCTTCCAGTCACGGGGGTGGAAGCAGACAGCAGGCTTAGTGAGATGATGAAATCGCTCTCCAGGTCAGAGGGGAGGATTGTGCCCACTGAAACGCCCCAGGGCTTCAAAGGAATCCTCAGGCCCTATCAGGCCCGGGGCGTCTCATGGCTGGAATACCTACGCGGCCTTGGCTTTGGTGCCTGCCTGGCCGATGATATGGGACTTGGAAAGACGATAGAGCTCATAGCCTTCCTGCTGCATGAGCGCGAGTGCCAGAATGGAGCCAGGCTCAAACCTGCTCTCCTCATATCGCCCCTGTCAGTTGCAGGCAACTGGCAAAAGGAGATTGAACGTTTTGCTCCTTCTCTGAATGTCATGGTGCACCACGGCGCTGACAGGCTCTCTGGCGCAGCACTACAGGAAGAGGCCTCGAAGAGGGACGTGGTCATCACCACCTATGCCCTGGCCCAGAGGGACGCTGACGACCTCTCAGCCCTGAAGTGGAGCCACATAGTGCTCGATGAGGCCCAGAATATCAAAAACCCTTATGCCAGGCAGACCCAGGCCATAAAGAGCTTGAAGACCGTTCACAGGGTGGCGCTCACAGGTACTCCTGTGGAGAACAGGCTCTCTGAGCTTTGGTCCATCATGGACTTCCTCAATCCCGGATACCTGGGGTCATCACAGTCATTCCGCAAGGAGTTCGTTCTGCCTATCGAGAAGTACAGGGATAAAGGGCGTTCTGAGATGCTGAGGGAGATCATTCAGCCGTTTATACTCAGACGCCTTAAAACCGATCCATCCATAATAAAGGACCTCCCTGAGAAGACCGAGATGAAGGTGAACTACAACCTCACGCCAGAGCAGGCCTCGCTCTATGCAGCAGTGGTCAGCGAGATGCTGGAAAAGATTGAGGCGTCAAAGGGCATAGAACGTAAAGGTCAGATCCTGTCGGCGCTGACAAAATTGAAGCAGATATGCAACCATCCTGCCCTGCTGTTGCAGGACGGAAGCCCGCTTGAAGGACGGTCCGGAAAGCTCATCAGACTTGAGGAGATGCTCGACGAGGCCCTGTCCGAGGGCGATAAAGCCCTGATATTCACCCAGTTCGCCGGAATGGGGGCGATGCTCAGAGGCTATCTCCAGGAGAAGCTTGGATATGAGGTCCTGTTTTTGCATGGCGGAACTTCGAAGAAGAAGAGGGATGCCATGATCCAGAGCTTCCAGTCCGGAGGATCATCTCTCTTCATCCTCTCTCTTAAGGCCGGGGGAACTGGGCTTAACCTGACAGCAGCGAACCAAGTTTTCCACTTCGACCGCTGGTGGAACCCGGCAGTCGAGAACCAGGCGACAGATAGGGTCTTTCGCATAGGTCAGAAGAAGAACGTCTTTGTGCACAAGTTCGTCTGCCTGGGCACGCTTGAGGAGAGGATAGACCAGATGATAGAGGAGAAGAAGGCTCTGGCAGAATCAGTTATAGGATCTGGCGAATCCTGGCTAACAGAGCTATCCAACCAGGAGCTAAGAGATATAATCTCACTCAGAAGCGAGGCCGTGATCAAGGGCGGTGAGGTAGAATGACAAAATACTGGAGCTTTTATGAACCTGCCAGGCCCAAAGAGGTGAAGAACGGCATAAAAGCCAAGAGCAAGCGCGGCTCTATCGGCGAGACCTGGTGGTCAAAGCGATGGGTCAGCGTCCTCGAGTCATTCGATCTGGGTGCCAGGCTCACCCGGGGGCGCTCTTATGCTCGAAAGGGCCAGGTGATATCCATAGATGTTCGAAAGGGCCTGGTCAGAGCCAAAGTCCAGGGCACCATGTCCAGGCCCTATGAGGTAACTATATGTTTGAAACCTCTATCAGACCGCGACTGGGAAAAGGCCATCGATGTCATGGCTACAAAGGCGGTATTCGCTGCCAAGCTGCTCTCTGGAGAGATGCCAAAGGATATAGAGGCGGCATTCTCAGACGCAGGAGCTGCACTATTCCCGAAGAATGAAGAAGAACTCGAGACTGACTGTTCCTGTCCTGACTGGTCAAATCCCTGTAAGCACATAGCTGCAGTCTATTACCTCCTGGCAGAGCAGTTTGATAAGGATCCATTCCTCATATTCAAGCTCAGGGGTCGGACCAAGGAGGAGATCATCGAGGCTCTGAGGGAGAGGCGCGCTTCTGGTGCCGTATATGAGGCTGAGGCAACTGAAACAGGCAAGTCTCTCTGTCCTTCATCTTTTGATGTTGAGATAAAGCCGCTGGAGGAATGCCTGGACTGCTTCTGGCAGGCAGGTGAAGGGCTGAGACCTATCGATGTTGTGCCAAAAGGCCCTGAAGTGGAAAATGCCGTTCTAAAGAGGCTTGGAGATGCGCCGTTCTCTGTGGGCAAGGCCAATCTGGCATCACTGCTCTCCAGGGC
>DATMZB010000268.1:0-4756 GCA_035560655.1 Methanotrichaceae archaeon
AAATTACGATATTAGGCACATCCCGGAAGTCACTCCAGTTGCCCAAAGCCTTTTTCATCAGATGCTCGTATAGATGGCAAAAAGGAGGATGCTAAATGAGAAGAGTAATGCTCGCCCTGATAACGCTGGGGCTTATCATCCCCTCCTTGGCGATAACTGATTACCAGAGGGGCGTCCTTGACGGGCTCAATAATGGATGGGCCATGGGACAGAAGTACAATCAGGCACAGTCGGGAGACATCAGTGCATATAACCAGGCGGTTCCTCAATTCAACTCCTGGATCACAGGCATATTTGGGAAGAATGAGTCTCTGATGCTCACTAATATGAGTGCGACTGCCAATGTCCAGCCTTATCCTTACGTCTTTAGCAAGACCTTTGCGCCAGTTCATGCCATAGATTCTAGCTGGAACCAGAGCGTGCAGATAACGCCCCAACCTGATGCCAGCGGGAAGATACATGGATTTGATGCTGAGACGTACGAAACCTGGGGACCAGGGATAGAGATCTGAGGCATATCCATAGATGGAAAATGGCCAGCTGATGCAAGATAGATCTCTCTGGTGGCAGGATGAATTCAATATCTCCTGCCAGAGAACCGATGTCTACAAATAGTCGTCTGGCATACAGCATAGACCAAACGCTGGATTGAATATGCGCACTGAGATCACATCGCTACTGGGACTGGATGTCTATACCCAGAGGGGCGTCTTTGTTGGAAGGGTAGACGACGCCGTCCTGGACACTGAGTCGGGCATCATAAGCGGTTTAGCACTGGGCAGCTTAAACAAGTCCCTGTTAGACCAGAAGTCCAAAGGGATCGTGGTGCCCTTCAGCATGGTAACCGCCGTTGGAGACATCGTCCTGGTGAGGCATATCGTCAAGCATGCAAAGAATAACCGGAAAGACAGCTAGCTGGGAGATCTATTCTGGCCTGAAATCCCGGGGGCCAATTATTGTGAGGGCAGACGGCCGGGGTTTCAAGAAGATCCTTGAGGGGTCAAAGAAGCCCTATGATCTTGACTTCGCCAGGTCCATAGTCGGAGCAGCGGAGCTGTTCTTTTCAGGCTCAGGGCTGGATCCAAAACTAGCCTTCGTCTTCTCTGATGAGGTGAACCTGCTCTTTGCACAAGCCCCCTTTGGAGGGCGCATAGAGAAGCTGGACTCAGTGATCGCAGGCTTTCTCTCAGGAGCCCTGTCCCTGTCTCTGGGCCAGGTTGTATCCATGGACTGCAGGGTCCTTCCCATATGCAGGGACGAGGCCTCGATATACCTTTCAGAGCGCCAGGATGAGACCTGGAGAAACCATGTCTTCTCTTATGGATTTTATGCACTGGTATCGGACGGCCAGAGCCGTGGCCAGGCCATGGATCTGCTCAGGGGGATGAAGGAGAGCCAGATACATGATCTGCTCTTCAAGAGGGGCATAAACCTCGCAAGGACACCTGCCTGGGAGAGAAGGGGCGTTATGATCTGCAGAAGAGGCGACGAAGTGGTCCAGGACTGGGAGCCGCCGCTGTTTCGGTCTCCTGAAGGGCAGAAGCTGGTAGAAGACCTCTTCTGCAAAGGATGATTGAATAATCAAATACCTTATTCTTATTCGTGCCCATCTCTGCAGCGCCTGAGAAGCTCTGGCGTCCAGGCTATCCTGTGCTCGCCCTCGCTGTCATGGACTATGCACTGCCCGTCACATCTGGGCCCGCCCCTATCGAAGTCAGAATAATTCTCGACCAGGGCCATGGCCTCCTCTATCTCGGTTTTATGCCGCCCTATCAGGCGCGAGGCCAGCTCTCTGGCCTCATCCATGCCTATCTCCAGGCCCAGCCCCCGGCATTCCGAGGCTGACAGAGCTCCATCCTCAATGTAAAAAGGATATGTGCTGCAAAGAAGGGGCCTGTCTTCATAGACCTGGCATCCTTTGTCGGTCTTGTAGTACCGGCATGACCCACACCTCTTCTTTATCCTCCATTCAAGGGTATGGAAGTTGCCCTGGCTGTCCCATTCGCCAGTACAGGGAGGCTCGACCGTCTCTTGCCACGGCTCGCCGGTTCGAGTGGCGATCCGCCTCATCTCAAAGGGGAAGACCACGACGCTGTTTTCATCCCCTTTGCAGCACTCTCCGCACCGCGTGCACTGGAAGCCGATCTTCCTGATCTCTGATGCTATCTTCTCAAGAGGGATGCTTCTGGCAGCCTCGAGCTGGCTCGATAGCTCTCTGATCCTCTCTTCCTTCCAGCTCATCTCCGGCACAGCTCAATGAAGTTGTCCAGGACCTTTTCCCCATGCTCGGTGTGTATAACCTCGGGGTGCCACTGAACGCCGTATAGCGGCCTTGTCAGGTGCTTCATGGCCTCTATCTCGCAAACACTTGACCTGGCCAGAGCCTCGAAGTCCTGGGGAAGCCGGACCACCTGATCGGCATGAGACGCCCAGGTCTTGAAGGTCTTTGGAAGGCCCCTGAGTATATCATCCTCTTTTATGACCTCGACTTGAACCTCTGCATAGCCGCCTATGGTGCCCGGCTCGACCTTTCCGCCATAGACGACGCCCATGAGCTGCATCCCAAGGCAGATCCCAAGTATTGGAATGTCCAGGGATTTCACGTACTCGCTGCACCTTCCTGCCCTGTCCAGGGTAGGGCCGCCGCCAAGTATGAGCCCGTCTGCCTTGATCTCCTCTATCGGGGTCTCGTTGGAGATCATGTTGCTCTCGACTTTATCCCGGATGCTTCTCCTTATAAGGTGATTGAACTGTCCGTAATTGTTCACTACAGATATGAGCATTGCAACCTCTGATGAGTATTCGATGATATCCTGGACAGAAGGCGGCCCTAATTATATCTTTATCTCTGGGAAGGTGCTGAGATCCGGTGCGGCCACCCTGTCTTCATGCTGCGTTATCCGAGATCGCCTCAGCATCGCAGCCGGGCTTTTGGGTCATGGCAAATGCATTCATGGACCTTCATGAGCTATCGCGGACATCCATCTGTCATTCTAGCATGGAAAACAGAAAGAGTTAAGACCTATGGGGCATATATTTTATGCCGTTAGTCTGGAGCATTCTATGCGACCTTGTTGACATTATTGGGCATTGAAACATATATTGGTCATCATAGTTTGGATAAACATCCCTCGACAGCATGCTTCCGGCAAAAGGCATATCCGAAGGATACAGTTAGGAATTTATCTTAAGAGGTAGAAGCATAAGTGGGTTGAGCTCTGTCTTGATTATGACATGATGAGGCTGAGCCGGCCAAAGGAGGATATCAATTATGACCCACCATTTTAAGGACACTCTCATAGGCGAGGCGCTGGTTGGATCCGGGCCTGAGGTAGCGCATATAGATCTGGTTATTGGCCAGAGGGGCGGGCCTGTAGAGCAGGCTTTCGTCAACGCCCTGGCGTCTCCGGCCCAGGGCCATACACCTCTCCTGGCAGTGCTGGAGCCCAACATGCCAACAAAGCCATCCACACTGATGGTGAACAAGGTGACAATTAAGGGAGCGCAGCAGGCTATAATGGTCTACGGCCCGGCCCAGGCAGCCATATCAAAGGCGGTCATGGACTGTGTCCAGGAGGGATTCCTTCCCGAGGAGATGGCCGAGGATATTCTGATCGTGGTCTCGGTCTTCATAGAGTGGGATGCTGCAGACAAGAAGAAGGTTTACGAGAACAACTATATGGCGACCAAAATGGCCATAGAGAGGGCGGTCACCGGGAAGCCAACTGTCAAAGAGGTGCTGGCCGGAAAGGATACCGCCAAGCATCCCTTTGCATAGGATGCTAAACTAATGGCAGGCAGCCGATAGTTATTCGGCAGGCAGCCCCAAGAGCAGCGTTTCTGCTGCTGGGGCTGTCCTTATTTCGAGGCTGTATTGGGCCTACAAGAGGTTCATATGATCTTCAAGGTGTGCAAACGCGCATTTACAGAGCCTCAATGTGAAAAATAGATACTTAAATTCAGCCTGCATCTCAATGTATAGAGCAATCGCGCTTAAGCATGGCGCGAGATCGAGGAAGGTGTTAATATGGGTACTGGCAAGGGCAATGATGTAGTTAGGGATATTGGTATTTTGGATGGCAAAAATCTCAATAGAGCAGCGGTGATCTTCAGAAGGATCGCAGGGAGAGGATACAAGGATCTATTCCTGATATCCTCAGTCTCCCTGATCTTCCTTTCACTCCTGTTTGTATCCCTTTCAGCAGCCTCAAGCGCAGTGGGTCCTCAATCTATAAGCTCCGAACAGGTGGGCCTTAGCCTCACTGCCTCTGCCAATCCGTCTGGCATGTCTGGCTCGGCCTTGAGCCAGGAGAGTGCGCAGATCGTTCCGGGAATGGCAAACACTGTGCCTTCAATCCCGGGGCCAGGCACCCTTCCCCAGACAGATCTAAGTCCCGCGGACCCCAACCAGCCGCCGGCTGTGATCTCATTTACGCCTGACAAGCCCAGCCCTCAGCAGTTTGGCACGGCCGTTACCTGGACTGCCCAGGCCTCTGACCCAGACGGAGATAAGGTATTCTACGAGTTCTGGCAGAGCGGGCCGTCCACTGGAGGCACCTGGATTGTAAAGAAGAGCTGGTCTGATAGCAATGTCTACTACTGGCATCCCGCACCCACAGATGTGGGCACAAACCACTTCAGAGTATGGGCCAGAGATGGTTATCATGCAGGCCCTGACAGCTATGACAGCACTCAGGCAGCAGATTTCACAATAACCAGCACCCCAGTCACGCCAAACCAGCCCCCGGTCTTAAGC
>DATMZB010000269.1:0-2240 GCA_035560655.1 Methanotrichaceae archaeon
CTCCAGGCATGTTCAATGACCCGCTGCTCAAGCTCAAAGCTTGGAGATTGCCCGGCCCGACTGCTATGAGACTGCCATGAGTCGTGGCCGAAGGCTGCCCAATATAACATGCTGCGACCTGGCCTTCAATAAATATTGGCATTGAGGCAATCTTTGTGAATTTCTGCGGCCATTTATACCAGGCTGGAATCATTTTAGATATGGCAAAGCTGTACATAGGCATCGACCTGGGATCGACCACAGTCAAGGCTGTAGTCCTGAATGGAAGCGTTCTTGCCAGCGCAATTCGGCCGACAGGCGCAAACCCCAGAAAGTCCGGCGAGGCCATTTTAGAGCAGGTCCTGAATAAGACAGGAGGCGCTGTTGATAAGGTTGTGGCCACTGGATATGGAAGGGTATCCTTCTCTGCAGATGAGATAGTAAGCGAGATTACTGCCCATGCTCGTGGCAGCTTTTCCTTAATCCCGGACGCGAGGACTGTAATAGATATCGGGGGCCAGGACTCCAAGATAACCAGAGCACATAGGGTACTATGACTCGTTCATCCTGGACCTTCACGGCAAGAGGCCAAAGGAGGTCTTTGATAGAAAGAACAAGGGCGATAAGGTGATCGGAGCCTTCTGCGCCTTCTTCCCGGAGGAGTATGTGCATGCTGCCGGAGCCGTTCCACTCATTCTCTGCGGCGGCGCCGAGTTCCCCATAGCCGATGCCGAGAAGATCCTGCCCAGGAATACTTGTCCCTTGATCAAATCATCATTTGGCTTCAGGATCTCTAAGCTGTGCCCCTACTTCCAGTCTGCAGACCTGCTTGTGGGAGAGACCACCTGCGGAGGCAAGAAGAAGATGTACGAGCTCTTAAACGAGTACACACCGGCTTACGTCCTCCACCTGCCTCACAAGAAGGATGATCCAATATCCAGGAACCTCTGGTTCGAGGAATTGAAGAAGTTCAAGACAGAGGTGGAGAAGCTGACCGGCCGGGAGATAACGGATGATAAGCTGAGGTCGGCTATAGACCTGGCAAACAGCAAGCGAGAGGCACTGGCGAGGGTCTACAATACCAGGAAGGCAGATCCCGTCCCCATAAGCGGAAAGGACGTCCTGCTGGTGATGCAGCTGGCCCTATTCGATGATGCCGCCAGATTCGTGCAAAAGACAAACGAGCTGGCGGAGGAGCTGGAGGAGAGGGTCAGGCGTGGCGTGGGCGTGGCACCCAAGGGTGCGCCAAGAGTGCTGATCTCAGGCACCCCCATGACCATCCCCAACTGGAAGCTCCACGATACCATAGAGAAGAGCGGGGCCGTGGTGGTCACTGAGGAGTCATGCACCGGCACCAGGTACTTCTCAGATTTGGTAGAAACTAACGGCGCCTCGTCCACAGATGACCTGATCAAGAGCCTGTCAGAGAAATACCTGCACATCAACTGCGCCTGCTTCACTCCAAATGACCAGAGGCCGGAGGATGTGGTGAGGCTGGCCAGGGAGTACAGCGCAGACGGGGTGGTCTATTACGTCCTCCAGTTCTGCCACGAGTTCAATACGGAGTTCACCAAGGTCGAGAGGGCCTTGAAGGCCGAGGGAATACCTGTGATCAAGATCGAGACGGATTACAGCGATTCGGATAAGGGCCAGCTCAAGACAAGGATAGAAACCTTTGTGGATATGCTCAGGGCATCGAAAGCCTCAAAGACGGCATCGGCATCTAAGTCAACCTCGAAAGGCAGTGGTGTCAAAGTGAGCGTATCCGGCGGTTAGGCTCGTTCTGTTTTGATAGCGTAGGCGCGCACATCATAAGAGGCTGGCATGCACATGAATCATCATGTGGGTCGCCAGCTGATCCTTTTTTGGTTTTGTTATCGGCAATTATTGTTCCATCAATCATTGAAAAGTATTAACATAAAGGCAAAGTTTGCAAACTCATGCAGACATAAATAGGCAATGCAGCACTAAATACTGAGTGATAATCATGAAAACAATCAAAGGTTTAATGACTGCTATTATCTTTCTGAGTTTCATAGCTCTGACCTTCAATACAGCCCTGGCAGAGGACATTCCAGTCGAGCTGCAAAGAGACGCTACAAGTATCAAGGACATAATTCAGAATGCTCTTGCCTATGATGGCAAAGACGTGGTGGTACAGGGAAAGATACAGACTGAATGCCCTGCCGGATGCTGGTTCATTGTTGACGACGGGGTCGGGAGCATCTACATCGATATCCTTCCGAGCAACTTCGTAATTC
>DATMZB010000270.1:0-2018 GCA_035560655.1 Methanotrichaceae archaeon
CCCCTGGAGAATATGCTGGTTGAGACTGACAGCCCCTACCTATCGCCAAGCCGGGGAAGGAACGAGCCGGCCAATGTTCTGGAGTCGGTAAAGCTTATCGCCAGGATCAAGGGAGCAGATCCATCTGATGTGGCTGCAGCATCAGCCAAGAACACAAGAAAAATATATCGCCTGCCTTAAAGGCTGCCCTGAGATGGAAACGTATATCAAATAGTCTTGGATAATATATTAGTGGATCTGTGATCTGATGGCAATACACTTCGAACACATCATGAGGTATCTGGGCTCCAAAAAAGAAAAAGGCCGCAAGAAGATAGGCCTTCTTGTGGACGGGCCGAACATGCTCCGCAAGGAGTTCCAGATGGACCTCGAAGAGATCAGGGATATCCTGAAGGACTACGGCGACATCAAGATGGGCAAGGTATTTCTCAACCAATATGCATCAGAGAAGCTGGTGGAGGCAGTTGAAAACCAGGGGTTCGAGCCAGTGATCTGCACTAGCGATGTGGATGTCAGGATGGCGGTTGAGGGCATAGATATGATCTACAACCCAGTCATTGATACCATAGCCCTGGTGACAAGAGATGCAGATTTAAAGCCGGTTCTGATGAAGGCAATGGAGCACGGCAAGGAGACCATCATCTTTGGAGCAGAGCCCGGTTTCTCAGTGGCCTTGAAAAACTCGGCTGATTATGTCATAGTGCTACGCAACGGCGAGTATGTGACTGAATCGTGAGACGAGATTGTATACCATGTCAGGCATTCGAATGACAGATCTAAGTGATGCTCCTCTAAATCCAGGGCGGCACTATCTTGTTGACTGGAGTAGAGAGGACTACAGGCGCCGGGATTGGAACGATTCCTGGACTGACAGCAGAAGCTGGAAGAACAGGCTTAAATCAGGCCTCAGGCTCCCGGTGACTGCCTCAGGATTGATACTGATCCTGTGTGTGGCGGTCTATATAATCAGCCTTATATCTCCCAGCTTTGTCTATAACTACCTGGCCTTAAATCCCGATCTTCTGGCCCAGAGGCCCTGGACTATTATCACTCATATGTTCGTCCATGCCAGCTTCGATCACCTCTTCTGGAATATGCTCTTCCTCTTCTTCTTTGGAACTGAGCTTGAGAGGAGAGCTGGTGAGGGCCGGTTCACTACTATATATCTGCTATCGGGCGTGGCAGCAGCCATTGGCCAGATGCTGGTCTCGAGTGGGTCCCTGGTTGGGGCAAGCGGTGCCCTCTACGGAGTACTGGGGTGCCTGGCCTTAATCGCCCCTGAGATCAGGATACTCCTATTCTTTGTCATCCCTCTCAAGATCCAGTATGCAGTGGTGCTATTTGCCGTGATGGACTTCGCACTGTCAGGGACTGGTGACAGCATTGCTCATGCAGCACATCTGACTGGGCTTTTAGTCGGCCTGGTCTTTGGTTATGTCATGAAGGGACAGCGCAGGAGCTATCATTCATTTTAGAATTCTGAGACCTGGGGCCGCCTTTCTTAATAAGGGAGGCCTCAGGAGAGAAGGCTCCTGTACGACCTCTTCAGCTGGGAATAAAGCCCCCGTTATGTAAGGCTCGAAGGTCATAAGCATTTTCAGGGCCACTTCCCGATCCATATTAGGTCTGCCAACTTCTCAGTGCTCGAGGTGCATATGATATGCATCTATGTCTGGCCATCCTTGCTTGAGAAAGGTGATCTTGTTGGCATAGCAGCTCATCATTCAAGCATCCAGCCTTGCAGGTCCATCTCTCCACAGTTGAGGAAATCGAGGCTCTGCAATCCTATGATCCGATCAAATAGCTTGCCTCTATATCCGGCAAATGCATTATCTTATTGGCATATACATGGCGTATCTGCTTCTCCAGATGTTAACGATCTTACCTTGTGGGCAAGGCTTGTGCCTCAGCACAGCCGGGGCAATGGGCGGTTTAAGTGCTGCCAGAAAATATATTTTTCAATAGATTTGCGGCAATGGCGCGGCATTTTTCCTCAGCCTAGTGGCTGGGGTCTCTAT
>DATMZB010000271.1:0-7794 GCA_035560655.1 Methanotrichaceae archaeon
TGGCAGTGCGCGCACTCGCCCAAAAGCCCACGCTCCTCTTCGTGGACGGCTGTGGAATCAACCACCCTAAGAGGGCTGGTATGGCATCTTATATCGGAGTCATCCTCGACATGCCGACTATTGGAGTTTCCAAAAATATACTGTGCGGATCGGCGTCGCCGCCTGATAAGGTCGGGGCCGCGTCGCCGCTCGTGTACAAGGGAGCGAATGTTGGATTCCTGCTCAAGTCCTGCAAGGGATGCCGTCCTATAGTTGTGGCTCCCGGGCATAAGGTCTCGTTGGATTCCTCTTTAGACCTGACCATACGCTGCCTTCATGGCCATAAGCTGCCGGAGCCCTGCAGGCTGGCACATGAGCATGCCAACCAGGTCAAGAGGAGTATGGAGTGAACTCTTCAATCCCTGACGTCAGGCTGTGGCAGGTGGCTTGCATATCAAAGGCTTAAGTCCTCTCCAATGCCAGTATCTTCTCCTTCATCTCCAGCCCATACCCATAGCCGCCCAGGCCATGGCTGGCCACCACCCTGTGACACGGCATGACTAAAATATAGGGATTGGTGGCCATGGCCCTGCCTACAGCCCTGGCCGCACCTGGATGGCCTGAGAGTTCTGCCACCTGGCCGTATGTCATGGTCTGGCCCCTGGGTATGGCACAGACCGTGCGGTAGACCTCCATTTGGAACTCTGTAAAGCCCGAGAAGTCCAGGTCCAGACCTACAGGCCCCCGGCCCAGAATGTGGTTTAGTATCTGCTCTGCTGCCGCAGAGTGGTCATCTGCAGGCTGGTTGGATAGGCATATCCTGCAAATCCGGCCCTGAGTTCTTTCAATCACTATATAGCAGCCCAGCTCCTTGGCATATATTCCTTCAGTGGTCATGACTTGATCATCTCCCTGAATGTCTTAACCCGCCCAAGCTCTATTACCTCTACCTCAAGCGAGGCAGTATCCAGTACGGCCACGCTTCTAAGGCCCGTGAAGTGGCCCCAGATCTCACCAGGGTTGATGAGCAGGGTCTTGCCGCGCCTCTCCACACTGCGCTGGTGGTTATGCCCGCGCACGACGACATCGTATATCTCTGACTTGACCAATGCCTCGACCACTGGCTCATAAGTCCCGTGGAGCAGGGCGATCTTGAGCCCCCCTGCCTCCACCTCGCCGAAGTCACCCAGGTATTGGCCGCCCACCCTGGCAAAGTCCCTCATTAAACCCTCTCTGTCGCCGTCGTTATTGCCGTAGACAAGCTTCACCTCCATGCCGCACCCCTCAAAGGTATAGCAGTTTCCAGAGCCTATCATATCACCGGCGTGAAGGACCAGCTTTATTCCTCTATCTGAGAATGCCTTAAGGGCGTCTTTTACTCCCTGAATGTTATCATGGGAATCTGACATAAGACCTATTAGCATCAAATCACCTGATGGCTGCTGCAGCTAATCGAGTATAATTCTATCTCGATGTGCGATCCACCATCCATTTCCTTAAAACCTCAGCGCCTCTTAGCCTCTGCCCTTCTTAGAAAATCGCGTACCACCCTCAGATAATCAGCTGTCCTCTCAAGGTGGTGCTCATGCGAAGCATCCTCAAATACAATCATCTCTGATCCAGGGAGCTTGCTTCTGTAATATGCAGTTGAAGACGGAGCGGACTCATCATATCGTCCGCAAGTGAAGAGCACTGGGATCTTTATCTCTTTCAGCCTATCCGACCTATCGTAATCAAAAAGCGTTCCCGTCATTGTGAACTCGCTTTGGCCCCACATGTGCTCGTAAACTTCGTGCCCCAGCTTATTCATAGCCCTGTTCATGCATTCTGGCCATGGGTCCAGCCTGCACACATGGGTCCTGTAATAAGCCATCATTGCATCCTGATAGGCCTGAGAGCTGAAGCTGCCTTTTGCCTCGCACGTCCGAATGGTCCTTTGCAGCTCCTCTGGAAGCCGAAGAAGGTGCTCCCTCTGATCTGATACGAAGCGCCTGACGGAGATGCACGGGCTTGAGAGAATGAGGCTCTTAATGCCCTCCGCTCCCCTGGCGAGAAGATAATCCACGGCCAGCATCGTTCCCCAGGACTGGCCCAGGATGTGAACCTCCCTTAGGCCAAGAGATGTTATCACCACACCGAGCTCATCTACAAAGCGCTCTACAGTCCATAGTGCAATATCCTCAGGAATATCCGAGTTGCCGCATCCCAGCTGGTCATAGAAGATCACAGGCCGCTCATCAGATAGTGCCTCCAAAGGCTCTAGATAGTCGTGCGGCGCTCCGGGGCCCCCATGGAGGATAATGAGTGGAATGCCCTTCTTATCGATCCCTACAACCCTGTACCATATTTTGCCGCCAGTTACCTCCAGATGGCCTTCCAGGACGCCGGCGTCGGCTATTGCACGTCCTGATACTTTCATGATGTGTCGTCCCTTTCCATGTCTCTATCTTTATACGAGCTAAAGCCTCGTCTTTTCATACGGCAACCTCTATCTGTTGCAGAGAGATGCAGCTCATTTGAAGATCTCTCCTGCCTCCTTATACCACAGCAGGAGATCCAGCTGGCCCATGGGAATTCCAATCTGGCCCGAGAATATCCTCATCCTGGATTCTATATCCAGATAAGCCTTCTTTGTCATGGACTTTGGCACCTCCTCTATCACCCCAAAGAGCTTGAGGTTCCTCAGAATGTGTCTGTCCAGTATTGCCAGATCCTCCCCAAACCCTATATTTCTCAGGAAATGGCTGGCCTCCTTATAGCCAAGGCCCTTGATGTTCTCCACCAGCCACTCCCTGGCCTTGAAAGGATCGCTAAACCCCTCGATGGTGGACCTTATTGACAGCTTTCCGGACTGGGAGAACTTGGCTCTGGCCTCGCAGATATACTCGGCCTTTCTGAACTTGAACCTGACACCATCTAACTCTTCCAATATCTCGTCAGGCATTCCCTCCATTATCAGACACCTGCCTTTGAGCGATTCCACAGCTGCCCAGCAGGTTCTGGCCCTGGATTGAGGTGTGAGCAGGCAGAAGGTAAGCTCAGTGAAGATCTCCTCATCGCTGCCTGTATCCCATTTGTGCTTGAACTCCTCAAGCCGATCAACAATCTGATCTTTGACAGGAGCATAGATGGCCATCAATCCTGCAATATCGCCGTGCTTTGAGTACTGTGTCATCATGATCTCACCAAACGTCCGGGGCAAACGCCGGGATAACTCTGGATGGTAGATGATCTTTAAGCTTAAAAGCAATTAGGAGGCATCCCGGCTGGCAGGTGCCTCCCAGAAAAGCGCTTTATCAAGCCAATCTGATGTTGGTCGTTCCAAGGCCAGTCTCAGTCTGGATACTGAGAGTTACATTGGCCTTTCCGTATGCGCTATTAAAGTATGTATTTCCATTCTGCATGAGGCCGCTATCATACTGAATGGTTCCAATGGCATTAGAAACCTCGACTAAGGCCCCGACATCCCTGGGCAATGTTATATCCAGTTTTCCTATCCCGGATTTGATATTGACATTGAGGCTCTTCTTCCAGTCTCCTGAAAGGTCGACGACCAGGTTGCCGGTTCCAGAATCGATATTCAGGCCCGTTAAGGACATGCCTCCCAGCTGCAATCTGGTGTCTCCAGTGCCTCCGCTAACCCAGAGGTTCATGGGCACATTCTGGTTTAAGCGCAGGTTCCATTCATAACGAGTACTTCCCTCTGGTACGGACTGGTTGCTCGGCTGGCGAACTGTCAAGTTGCCAACTCCGCTAGCGACACTATAGCTGATCTCTGGCTTCCAGGATGGCACATTGTAGATGAATTCGCCGTCCATCAGGTTGCTTGATCCTCCTGATATCGACAGCTTGCCAATTCCCATGGCAATTATGGCATCTACTGACTTGGCATCTCCCAGTGGCACAGTCTTCTGAACGTTCTGCAGATCTCCAACTTCCTCTCTATTGACGCATCCAGAAAAGGTCAGTAGAGAAGCGATGAATAAAACGCAAATGAACGCTGATGGAATTTTATGCATAGTTCGACTCCATAATGCTAAATTCCTTGATCTGGGTTGGCTGCATTATGGCTCTCTAGAATATAAGGTTGTTCAATCTCAGAGATGCTGGCTCATATTGGCAGGTGCAGCCAGGCAAAGATGCCAATCATCCTCAGGCCTACATAAAACATCAGGAGTATGAAGACCTGCCTGAGCTGCTTTGATGGCAGCCAATGGCAGAAGATCACTCCCACCTGGGCCATGGGAACGCTGGTTCCAGCCAGAAGCACCAGCTGGAGCAGATCTATGTATCCTACTGAGTATGGAGGAAGCCCTGGTACGCCCAGGCCATTTATGGCATAGGATAGAATCCCTCCTATCGAGTTGAAGGCGATGCCAACGCTTGAGGTTCCCACTGCCTGATGCATTGAGAATCCCATGGCCACAACCATGACAGGTATCATGAGCACCCCGCCTCCTATGCCGCTAAGTCCCGATAATATACCCAGTGGAAAGCCCCACAGGACATAGAAGAGAGTGCTGGTCCTTGGAGTGCCTGGCCTCATCTTTCCAGCCAGGAGCATCCTTGCAGCGCCTGCAATCACAACCAGCCCGAAGACTATCTTCAGCAGGTCTCCCGGAGCATGTGCGGCAATGGTCCCTCCAATGAAGGCTCCTGCCAGACCTGAAATGCCCATGATTATGCCGGGCCTCCACAGCACGGTGCCCCTGCAGCTATGGCCGTGGCATCCGCTCATGGCCGTTGGCAGGATCACGGCAAGGCTCGTGCCGAAGGCCACCCTGGTGGCAAGGGTTGGATCAAGGCCGCTTGTGGTGAGAAGCCAGTACTGTATTGGGACCATGATGAAGCCGCCGCCTACTCCAAGCAGGCCCGAGGCAAAGCCCACTATGATCCCAGTTATTAGAAGCGCCAGGATGTAGGTGATCGAGATGTCCATCAACGTCTTTAATAAGTCTGCCTCGGGAGAGTATAAGCCCGTCGGCATCTAGCCCAAAAATATTGCGATCATTTTTCTGAAGGCGTGGGCTCTTGAATCGAGCCCAAAAGATGGAAGCTTGGCCTGTGCTAAATGATAGGCTGATCCGGGTATGGAGGCCAGGTGATTTGAATCACCGTCCTCCTTTATTGGGTACTTCTCATACAATTACCGTTGAGGGCTTCAGGATGCCTGAAGCCTTGTGGATTCCTGCTTTGTGATGTTTTGAGACTTGTGCTTGTTCAAAATATCATCCGCCAGCCGGTCCAGCTCTTTTAAATCTGCATCCTTTGGATGCCCCTTGACCACCACTGGTTTTAGCACCTCGACCTTGAGGTTGGGGATGGTGGCCGTGATCTGCTCCACCATCTTTCCACCCCAGCCATATGACCCAATGACTGAGGCAAACCTGACCTTTGGCCTCAAAGCATTGGCTATGAATGCCGCATATATGGCAGTTGGATGGGCTCCGGCGAGTATGGTCGACGACCCTATGACCACAGTCGCCGGGTCGACCAGGGCCTCGGCCAGTTTCCCGAGATCTGTCCTGGTCAGGTCGAACTGCCTGACCTCAATGCCCCTCTTGATCAGTGCGTCCACGAAGTAGTCCACCATGGCCTTGGTGGCTCCATGCATGGATACATAGGGCAGAACTACCTGGTTCTTGACTTCGTCAGAGGACCAGTCCTGGTAGGCGCTCAGCATGAACCCGGGCTTGTTGTAGAGCGGACCGTGACTTGGGGCTATGACCTCCATTCCAAGATCCTTTATCCTGGCCAGGTGCTTCTTTATATTGTTCCTGAAAGGCATCATGATCTCTGCATAATACCTCTTGGCAGCCTCGTAGACCCTTCCTTCCTCAACTGCATATAGGTCGCTTGTAGCCAGGTGAGAGCCCAGGAAGTCGCATGTGAAGAGGATCTTGTCCTCGGAAAGCCATGTGAACATTGTATCAGGCCAGTGAACCCAGGGGGCGTGTATGAACTCAAGGGTTTTGTTGCCAAGTGAGACCTTCTGGCCGTCTTTGACCGCGTCCACCCTGCTCTCCTGGACAAGGCTGAAGGCCACGAGCAGGTCCTTGCATTTGTCTGATGCCAGTATCCTGGCATCAGGAAAAACTTCGGCCAGCTTCTTTATGGATCCTGAGTGATCCTGCTCAGCATGCTGGGAGACTATGTAGTCCAGCTTTTTTATGCCCAGGGCGTTTAAGTTATCCATGAGGACGTCCAGCATCGTGGTGTCCACCGCATCTATGAGCGCAGTCTTCTCTGATCCCCTTATGAGGTAAGAATTGTAGCTTGTGCCATCGGGCAGTGGGATCAGGGAATCAAAGAGCCTCCTGTCCCAGTCTATGGCACCCACACAGTCTACCCCGGGCTTGATCTCTCTTATCAGGCTCATGATCTATACCTTCTTGAAGTCCTCTTTGCTGGCTCCGCAAGATGGGCAGACCCAGTCTTTTGGAAGATCTTCAAATGCAGTTCCCGGCTTGATCCCTGAGTCCGGATCTCCAATATCTGGATCGTAGATATATCCGCAGACAGTGCACTGGTATTTCTGAGCCATATTATCACATCCAATGATGCCTCGTTGGCACCTCTCCTAATGATGGCCCGGATCATACTTAAAGATTTTTTTTCAGTCACTCTGACTTTTCCAGAAGCCTGATCGCCTCTTCAGCGTTTTCACAGCTTATGGCTCCGGGAACATTCCAGCTCTTCAGGCTTATGACCTTCTTTCCCATCTTCAGGGCCAGGGCAATCTCGGACAATGTGCCATACTCACCAGGCAGGGCGATCACAACATCCGCAGATCTGACTATTATGGCGTTCCTGGCATGTCCCATCCCCGTAGCTATGGCTATATCAACATAGGCATTTTGATTGCCGACATCGCCCGGCAGTACCCCCACAGTTGTGCCCTTGGCATCCCTGGCACCCATGCAGACCGCCTCCATCACGCCTCCAAGGCCGCCGCAGATGACCACGTGCCCTTTCAAAGCGAGACTCCGCCCAAGCTCCTGAGCCATATTCCAGGCCTCGTCGCTGCACTCTCCGCCGCCAATCACCCCAACCTGAATGGAAAGCCCTCCATAGTCGTCTCCTGACGTAATCCGATATCGTCTTTCATAGAAAGGTATTCATATGCCGCCTAGATCTTAGTCTTTGTGAACGCATTTAGTGAGCTCAGCCCAAGTATAGTCAAAATGCTGGCTGAGCAATCCATCACTGAGCCGACATTGCCTCAGGAGATGGCCATACCCCTTATTCTGAGAGGCGAGCACGTCCTACTGATCGCGCCTACAGGCACTGGCAAGACCGAGGCCGCAGCTCTGCCCATCTTTAATAAAATCCTCTCAGGAGAGCGGACCGGAATTCAGGCCGTCTACATCACGCCACTTCGCGCCCTGAACCGGGATATGCTGCGGCGGTTCCATGAGTGGGGCGATAAGCTGGGAGTCTCCATAGCTGTCAGGCACGGAGACACAAGCCAGGCCGACCGTAGGCGGCAGTCTCTAAAGCCCCCGGACCTCCTCATCACCACCCCTGAGACGCTGCAGGTCATGCTGACTGGAAAGAGATTGAGGAGGAACCTATCCACAGTCAGGGCTGTGGTCATAGATGAGGTCCATGAGCTTGCCACATCCAAGCGCGGCTCACAGCTGTCAATACTCCTTGAGCGGCTGGTTGAGCTGGCTGGCGAGTTCCAGAGAGTGGGCCTCTCGGCCACTTTCGGCTCACCTGAGGAGGTGGCCAAGCTTTTGGCCGGCACACACAGGGACTACAGGATAGTCAGGGCGGATGTGCTGAGAGAGAGCCAGTTCAGTGTGGTGAGCC
>DATMZB010000272.1:0-6385 GCA_035560655.1 Methanotrichaceae archaeon
GGCTTATGTAGCAACCCTTGATGGTATTATCTATCAACAATTATAAATATTTTGAAGGGTAATATAGTGATTGAGGCATAGGTAAAGTAATCTATCGCTTTCGGGCGATGGAAATCCCTGTAAAAGGGGATCTGGGTTAAAAGCCAGATAGTTTACCTATGCCTCACCTGATTTTATGCCATACCATTTTTATGCCACAACTCTGCTTGGGCAGTGCCGGACTCGATGGCCTGGGGACTGATTTGCACATTCTTTTTGAGAGGGAAAAGAAAGTGCATTAAAAACTGGCAAAAACATGCCCAAACCCGGACTCGAACCGGGGACATTCAGATCTTCAGTCTGACGCTCTCCCAACTGAGCTACTTGGGCGAATGGGCTCGACGCGATTCGAACGCATGATCTCCGCCATGTCAAGGCGACGTCATAACCAGCTAGACCACGAGCCCGCGACACACTGGGAATATCATTCACACACTTAAACCCTTCGGTCGACAGCCTGCAGGTGGGGGAAACCCCCACCCACTCAGGCCATCTGCACCTCCTTGTGGTACTCGTTCAAGGCCTTTATTGTTATCTTATCCTGCTTGGCCTTGACTATGGCATCAGCAGCAGCCTGTGCCGCCTGCATCGTAGTAATGTAGGGCACATGGTAGTCCACCGCGCTGCGCCTGATCTGGAAGCCGTCCTTCACAGACTGCTTGGTCGTCGGCGTATTGATTATCAGCTTGACCTCTTCACGTTTCATGTAATCGAGCACATTTGGGCTGCCATTGAAGATCTTCTGCACCCTGGTGACGGGTATCCCTGACCTCATCAGGTACTCGGATGTCCCGTCTGTGGCTATGATCTTGAGCCCTGCATCCGTCAGCTTCTTTGCAGCCACCGCCACCGCGGCCTTGTCCTCGTCCCTGACTGAGATGAAGACTATGCCCTCGAGTGGCAGGTTGTTGTACGCTGAGAGCTCGGCCTTGAAGAAAGCAAGACCAAGATTGTAGTCTATGCCCATAACCTCGCCCGTAGACCTCATCTCAGGCCCGAGGAGGACATCAGCTCCCGGAAGCTTATCAAAGGGCAGCAGGACCTCTTTAACTGAGACGTAGGGCGTCTTTGGCTCCTCGGTATGCCCCTGCTCGCGCAGTGTATGGCCGATCATCGCCGCTGCCGCGATCTTGGCCAGGGGCAGGCCCACAGCCTTGGATACGAACGGTATAGTCCTGCTGGACCGGGGGTTCGCCTCAAGGACATAGACTGTGCCGTCCTTGTAGGCCATCTGCAGGTTCACTATGCCAATGACTCCCAGCGATAGGGCTATCCGGCGCACATAGTCCCTGACTACCTCCAGGACCACCCCCGGGATGGTCTGGGGCGGTATAATGCAGGCGCTGTCTCCAGAGTGGATTCCAGCCTCCTCTATGTGCTCCATTATGGCGCCTATGAGGACGTCATGGCCGTCGCACACGGCATCCACATCTATCTCCACTGCGTTTTGCAGGAAGTCGTCTATGAGCACTGGGTGCTCATGCGAGACGCGGACCGCCTCACGCATGTACACCTCAAGCCCTGACTCGTCATAGACGATCTCCATGGCGCGGCCGCCAAGAACGTAGCTGGGCCTGACAAGGACTGGATAGCCGATGCGCCTGGCCACGGCCTTTGCCTCATCAGGAGAGTAGGCAATGCCCGCCTCGGGCTGGGGGATGTTCAGCTCAGTCATGAGCTTGTTGAACCTCTCCCTGTCCTCTGCCAGGTCTATGCTGTCAGGCGATGTTCCCAGGATCTTGGTCTTAAGCCCCCTCCTGGCTATCTCATTCTCAAGGGGTATTGCCAGGTTGATTGCTGTCTGGCCACCGAACTGGACCATGACTCCATAGTGCCGCTCCTTCTCTATGACGTTCATGACGTCTTCCAGTGTCACGGGCTCAAAGAAGAGCTTGTCCGAGGTATCATAATCCGTAGACACAGTCTCAGGGTTGTTGTTGAGGATGTGAGCCTCGATCCCATGCTCCCTCAAAGCCATCACTGCGTGGACTGTGCAGTAATCGAACTCTATTCCCTGGCCTATCCTTATGGGCCCTGATCCCAGTATCAGGATCTTCTTGTTCTCGGTTGGCACAAGCTCGCACTCGGTCTCGTATGTGGAGTAATAGTAGGGAGTCTTGGCCGCGAACTCGGCTGCACAGGTGTCCACCATCTTGTAGGTTGGTATGATGCCCTGAGCGATCCTGTAGTCGGTTATCTCCACCAGGGTCTTGCCAGTGAGATCTGCGATGCGCTCGTCAGTGAACCCCATGCGCTTGGCGCGCCTTAAAGTGCCAGGATTGAGATCGGCCTTGACCTCATTCTCCATGCGGATGATGTTCTCAATCCTTCGTATGAAGTAGGGGTCAATTGATGTGAGCCTCACCACCTCCTCCACTGACATGCCCCTCCTCAGTGCCTGGTATATGGCAAAGAGCCTCTCATCCGTGGGGGTCTTGAGCAGGTCCAGGATCTCCTCATCAGTCCAGGCAGTGTATTTTCCAGCGTACCCAAACTCCTTATCGATGTCCAGGGAGCGGATGGCCTTCATGAGGGCTTCCTCATAGGTCCTGCCTATGGCCATGACCTCTCCAGTGGACTTCATGGAGGTGGTGAGTGTCTTGTCGGCCTTGACGAACTTATCAAAGGGCCACCTGGGGATCTTGATTACCACGTAATCTATTGTGGGCTCGAATGAGGCCGGCGTCTCCTTTGTGACGTCGTTGCTTATCTCATCCAGTGTCATGCCTATCGCAATCTTGGCAGTGACCCTGGCTATGGGATAGCCTGTGGCCTTGGATGCCAGTGCCGATGACCTGGAGACACGTGGGTTGACCTCTATGACCCTGTACTGGCCGTCCTTGACTGCGAACTGGATGTTGCACCCGCCCTCAATTCCAAGGACTCTGATTATGCGTATGGCTGCAGACCGGAGCATCTGGATGTCCCTGTCCGACAATGTCTGGATTGGGGTGGCCACTATCGACTCGCCCGTGTGGATGCCCATGGGGTCCATGTTCTCCATGTTGCAGATGGTGATGCAGGTGTTGTTTGAGTCCCTCATCACCTCATACTCCACCTCTGTCCAGCCGCCCACGCTCTGCTCCAGGAGTACCTGGCTTATGCGTGACCTCTTCAGACCAAGCTCGCAGATGGCCATCAGCTCTTCGCGGGTGTGTGCAATTCCGCCGCCAGACCCGCCCAGAGTGTAAGCAGGCCTTACAACCAGCGGCAACCCCAGCTCATCAATGGCCGCCTCGGCCTCTTCAAGGCTGTTTACTGCCACGGAGTCAGGCAGAGGCTCGCCAATGCTCTGCATGAGCTTCTTGAAGAGGTCTCTGTCCTCGGCATCCTTGATGGACTTGACTGAGGTTCCAAGAACCTCGACATGGTACTTCTCAAGCACGCCCATCTCTGCAAGCTCGCTTGTGATGTTGAGGCCGGTCTGGCCGCCGATGCCTGCGATTATGCCGTCAGGCCTCTCCTTCTCTATGATCTTGGCCACGATCTCTGGCACCAGGGGCTCGATGTAGACCTTCTCTGCCATGTCCGGGTCTGTCATGATGGTGGCTGGGTTGGAGTTGACCAGGACTACTTCTATGCCCTCTTCACGCAGAGACTTGCATGCCTGAGAGCCTGAGAAGTCGAACTCGGCTGCCTGGCCTATCTGGATTGGGCCTGATCCTATGAGGAGAACCTTGTGAATATCAGAACGCTTTGGCATTGGGACCTACCTCCCGCCTGCCGGGATCTTCTGCTTTTTCATCATTCTATGCACCGAGCTGAAGAAGGGGTCTTCTGTACAGAGCGGTCCGGGGTGGGCCTCGGGGTGATACTGCACTGCTAAAACATTCAGATAATCGCTCTTCAGTCCCTCTACAGTGTTGTCGTTGGCGTTCATCTGGGTGATCTCAATATCAGTGCCCTCAACCGAGTCGGGGACTACTGCGAAGTTGTGGTTCTGGGAGGTGATGTAGACTATGCCTGTTGCCAGGTCCTTTACGGGCTGGTTGCCGCCGTGGTGGCCGAACTTGAGCTTGAATGTCTTGGCCCCAAGTGCAAGTGAGATTATCTGGTGGCCCAGGCAAATGCCGAAGACCGGCATCTGGCCTGAGAAGTGCTTCACGGCATCTATGGCCGCAAGGGCGCGCTCGGGGTCTCCGGGACCGTTTGAGAGGAAGAGTGCATCTGGCTTGGACGCCTCTATCTCTGATAGGCCGGAGTGGGCGGGCAGGACCTGTACATCGAACCCGCGCGCCACCAGGCTGTTAAGTATGTTCCTCTTTATGCCCAGGTCGAGCACTGCAATCCTTGGCCCCTTGCCCGCAATCCTGTAGGGCTGCCTGCAGGTCACGTCGCCAAGCAGGTCCTGAGCCGATATATCCGGCTGGGACCTGGCCATCTCAACTACATCCATATCTTTTAACTCGGACTCCTCGCCCACTGCCAGGGTGGCCTTCATGCAGCCCTGCCTCCTGACCTTGAGTGTCAGCATCCTGGTATCTATTTCACAGATCCCAGGCCTCCCCTCATCCTCCAGAAGTTTGGCCAGAGATCTGCCTGAGCGGTGGTGAGTGGGGAGCTCCCAGTTCTCACGGCAGACTGCTGCCTTTGGCCACATGTGATCCGACTGAAAGTCGTCTCCACTTACGCCGTAGTTGCCCTGGAGCGGATATGTGAACATCAGGAGCTGCCCGTGGTATGAAGGATCGGTAAGCGCCTCCTCATAACCGGACATGATGGTCGTGAAGACCAGCTCTCCTGAAACTATGCCAGGTGCTCCAAAACCGCAACCTACGAGCCTCGTGCCATCTTCTAACCCTAAGACCCCAATCATAGTATCGCCAAGACAAGCAGCCAGGTCACCTAAATACGTTTCGATGCAGAGGAGAGATGGCCGGGTGGAGGCTAGCGATATATGAACTATTCATACAGAGTCCAGAAGCATTTTCGGCGTTGAGAATCGGGAGGAAAAAGCATTCTGTTTCGGCGGGGACTCATGAAAGACGATTAGAGAAGCGCCCTTGATCTTTCTGGTCGCCCTATATGCCCCGGGCTGTCGCTCTAGGCCGCGGCTGTCCACCTCGGACCCCGTGTTGTGGGGGGGGGCGCAATGCATCTAAGCCAGATAAAGAGTGCTAAACAAAGAAAGACCAGCACGACTTGGTACAAAAATGCCCCGTGCTTCTGGGGATGACTGCTCCAGGATATCATGCCGCGGAAATGCCGCGCATTCATGCAAAATAACGATCATCGGAAGGTAAAAGACCTTCAAGACATTCTGGGTTAACACAGATGCTCTATGATAATCAAGACTTTCTGCATTAACACAAATGCCCTACGTTGGTACGAAAATGCCCCGTGCTTCTGGGGACAATTGCTCCAGGAGATCATACCGTGGGAATGCTATACGTTTATGCCAAATTAAGATCATCTGAAGGCGAAAGACCTTCAAGACGTTCTGGGCGAACACTGGTGCCCAATGATAATCAAGACCTTTTGGGTTAACACCTATGCCCTTTACTTCTGGGTGCGACTGCCCCCCTAACCCCCTCTGGGGGGAACATTTATGACAATATGAAATTCTTGCCAAAAACTGTTTGATGGATCGATAGCATATCACATGGCACTTCAAGGATATTGGTATGAGAATCTGGTGCCATCATACTCTTGACCCTGCTATGGCTTAGCTGCATAAATGTTCCCCCCATAGGGGGTCAGGGGGGCAGTCGCACCCTGAAGTAATGGCATAGCGTATTGTCCCAAAGGCACACGGTCCCAATGGGAATGCTTCAAGCCCTAAAGAAATCTGAAGCAGTCATTCCTAGAAGTAAAGGTTATAGCGTACTGTCCATATCTTGCAGATTACAGGCCAAAATAAGCTGGGGGATTGTGAAAGATCTTCAAAACTTGGCATGAAAATAGCCTGATTCTGGGATCATTTTCATCCTGATGGGCGACCGACAGGCCATGAGCGTTTTCTGGGGGCGCCACTAACTACTGGGCCTCTCAAGGTCTTGGTCCAAAACGCGTCCGCGGGGAAGGCTCATGCAGATAGGCCAGAGCTGCCGCAAATGTACTATGGCCTCAGATTCACATAATCAGATTCGCATATGCTCAAGTTGGGCTCCTGTTCTTCAGCGCCAAGGTCTTCACAGCCAATAGTCTGGTAAAACGGATAACCATTGCCATGACTGTGATCCGCTAATTTTATCTCATGGCAGAAATATCCACGCCTGCGCGGCATATCCATGTGACTTCCTCCCCGCCCCTAAAGGGTCGGGGCTTCCTATTTCATCGATGTAGCTTGCTGTAGGGGTCCCCCTACCGTAGAGGCCAAATCTCTGTAGGCACTAACCGACAGTCC
>DATMZB010000273.1:0-2205 GCA_035560655.1 Methanotrichaceae archaeon
TGCAATTATCCATAGCCCGATCATCTTTCCAATATCTCTGGCCGAGATCAGAATCGATTGTGCATCAAAAAATCTCAGCATAACTAACCAATGAGGCATGAATATTCGTTCTGGTCAGTACTAACCAACTGGGCTGCCAACCTGAACCATGGCGAGGCCAGAATCCTGTGGCCCCGGCAGAGGAACCTCGTAATTCCAGCGGCTGCAATATGCCCGCTGCTCAGCACCTTATCTATCAGAAGTTGCGGTAAATAGTGCTTCTATCACCAATATCGATAACATAGATGATGAGAGCATCCTCGCGGACATCCAGAATAACCCTATGATCTCCAACTCGAAACGAGTAAAGGGCAATTCCAAATGATCCCTTCAGCTTTTTTATATATCGTTTTGGATCTTCGACCTCGGAGAGAGCATCTAAGGAGTCGACAATCCGCGTTGCTGTTTCTTTGGACATCTTCTTGAGGGATTTTGCGGCTACTGGTGAGTAGAGCAGCCTGAACATCAGGATGACTCCAGCATCTTCCGAATATCCTGGCTGGTAAAAGATCGCCCCTCTTTGATATCTTTCATAGCCTCGTCTATCCTCTCTAGGGTCTCCCGATCCAAAGGCTCTTCATCAATGGCAAGATTAACAAGACGATCAATCACATCGCTGTAGCTTTCTTCTGGGCGAAGCTTGAGATGATCCAGGCGGTCCTTGACCTTCGGGTCGATCTCAACCAGCGATGATGCAGATGACATATCATTATCATTCATCTTCAAGATTAAAAAAGTAATCGGCCTTGGTATATGCAAATCGTATGCCATAATACTTAGGCCCCAGCATATCCCTATATGTGCAAGGTCCACCCCCCAACAGGGGGAGAGGGCCCGTCGCAGCCAAGAGCTACAGCCCAGGTCATATGAGCTGACCAGAAGATCAGGTTGTCCTCTACGGATAACGAGAATCCGTTCTCGTCCAATCACCTTTCCTGTATATTTGGTTGAGGGCAGAGTCGATCGCACTCCAAAAATCGTGGCTAATGAAGAATGAATTTTCTTTTAGGTCAGCATTAGCCAACAGGGCTACCGCTCAAGGCCATGGTGGCCACCCCTGACCCAAGCTGCAGGGAACATCTACGTATTGGAGATTGACGGCACCTCCTTGTGCTGCCATGATTGCCGCGGATGATTCCAGGGGACAGGAGCCGCATGTGATAAAGGCCAGATGATAGAGACGGCCTGGATGCCTGCCTAGCGAAAAGCATCACCATAGAGCAGAGAAAATGCATCATGCATCTAAGAAAATATCGCACTCCTTCCAGGATGAAGCTATATACTTGCGAGGACACTTCCTATATCCGATATGGGGTCCGTCCTGAGGACCTATCAGATACCCAATCGCTACAAGCATGGTGGAATCATGAGCTTTGAAGATGACCTGAAGGCTATTCTGGACAAGGGTGTGGAGAAGTCTGCAGATGATATGGTTAAGATTGTAGAGAATGCTTATGGCGAGGTGCCCTATATCTTCCAGTTCATGGAGGACCACCCAGAGCTATTGATAACCAAGATGCTCCACAATAATGCCATCCTCAGGTCGTCCAAGATGGACATGAAGACCGTGGAGCTCATCTCAGTGGCCGTGAGCGCGGCCATCAGGTGCGAGCACTGCCTCAAGCTCCACCTCCGGGTGGCCTCCAACCTGGGGGTCACAGATGATGAGATAGCTGCCGCCATATTCCTTGCTGGAAATATGGTTAACGCCAGCATCCTTGCCACGGCCACGCGACATCTCGATGAAGAGCGAGATATCTGCCGTGTCTGCCAGCTTGGTGACGGCACCTGCGAGATTCATGGGGATAAGAAGGATTGAGTCATCAGGAGCACTGCTGCGACCATGAACCCCGCTGATGGCAAAGAGCCCTGCATTGGAGAAGCTGCGCCTGTTGGTGAGGCCAAGTGGTGGGAGACTGCCGAGGACCACAGGTTTGCCCTGGAGGTTCTGCAGCTTGGTCTTCGGCGCAGGATGCTGAAGTTCATAGGACCTGGCACTAAAACTCTCGATGAGGTGGCCAGAGAGTTCGGGATTAAGGCTGAACTGGCCGAGTATCACCTGGCTCTTCTGGAGAAGGCCCTGGTGATAGAGCGGATTGATGGCAGCTACAGGTCTACACTTACCGGCAGGGCCTACCTCGAAAATGTGAAGAGCAGGCAGTAGCT
>DATMZB010000274.1:0-9457 GCA_035560655.1 Methanotrichaceae archaeon
GTTGATAGCTTTATATCAGCCATTGAAATGGCCTGATATGGCCGGGAGGAATGCGCTGTACTCTCATGAGGCCGCCTGGAGCTTTATTCCTCCAAGCATGATTAGGCATCCTCTCCCACAGAGCAGGTCTCATTGCTCACGAACTTCTCTCCCTCCCTGTTCATCTCGCAGACCACCCTGCCGTCCACTATCCTGATTATCCTGTCAGTCTTCTCTGCCATGTGCATGTCGTGTGTGACCAGTATGAACGTCTGGTTCATCTTGCGGTTTAGATCTCTCAAGAGCTCGTAGATCCTGTTTGAGCTTTTAGTGTCCAGGTTTCCGGTCAGCTCATCGCCAATAACTACCGAAGGCCGGTTCACCAGCGCTCTTGCCACTGCCACCCTCTGGTTCTGGCCGCCGCTCAGCTGGTTTGGCTTATTGCTCACCCTGTCACTCAAGCCCACCTGGTCCAGGAGCTCTCCAGCCCTCTCTTTAGCCTCCTCCTTCCCGGTGCCGGCTATGAGCATGGGCATCATGACATTCTCCAGGGCAGTGAACTCTGGTATGAGATGGTGGTACTGGAAGACAAACCCCAGCTCCTTGTTCCTGATCCTGGCTCTCTCGTTGGGGGTGACCTTTGTGACATCTGTCCCCTTTAGAAGTATGGTCCCGCTGGATGGAGTGTCCAGAAGCCCTATCATGTTAAGCAGGGTGCTCTTTCCACTGCCGCTTGGACCGACTATGGCCAGGAACTCACCCTCCTCGATATTGAGGTTTATATTATCCAGGGCCACAACATCCACGCCGCCCCTATAAATCTTCATCAGATCTCTTATGACAATTATGTCCTCAGCCATGTCGCCTCTTTTGTATAGCTCTTCGTATCAGATGTTCGCACTATCAGATATTGTTTGCTCTCTGGGCCATTCTCATGTCTCGCTCCCAATGGCCTGCACCGGGTCGAGCCTGGCCGCCACATATGCTGGATAGATCCCCGAGATCACGTTGAGTCCCAGGGCGAATAATATGGCGTAGATGAAGAACTCAGGCCTTATTACGAGCATAAGCCCGGTCACTCCGCTTGTGGAACCTGTGGAGACGTCCAGAGGATAAAGCGCTACTAGCTGGGCAAATGCAAACCCTATTAGCGCTCCCATCACGCCTGCAGGCGGGCTTAACAGCAGGCTCTCGAGCAGGAAGATCTTGAGTATGGATCTGCGCCTGGCGCCCATGGCCATGAGTATGCCAATCTCCCTTGTCCTGCGTGTAACTATCATCACCGTGGTGTTGGCTATCACAAAGCCCGAGATCAGAAATATGAGTACATAGAAGATGTCATTGATCCTGGACTGAGTTCCTACAAACCTGGCTATCTCTCTGTTGAAGTCCTGCCAGCTTGTGACTTTGTACCTGGTATTCCGGCTCAGATTGGCTGCCATCTCCGGGGCATCTGAGAAGTCTGAGAGCTTCACCCCAATCTCTGAGACCACGTCTCCGGAATCAGATAAATACTGTGCCGTCTCCAGGGGCAGATAGACCAGGGTGCTGTCCCGGCTGGTACCCTTTCTCAGAAGGCCTGCCACCTTCATCTTTACAGACCTGTTCTTCTGGGACAGGTAGAACTCGACTCCAGGCCTGACCCCCAGGTTCTCGGCAAGGGTTGATCCAAGGACTGCAGAGTGGCGGCTGTACTGGAGGTCAGAGAACCTGCCGTATATCATATCATCCTGGACTGCCATGAGCGGTTCCTCCTGATCCGGGCGCATGCCTATGAACTCCACCCCTTCCACCTTATCCCTGAATCGGGCTGCTCCCTGTCCTGCCAGCCGCGGGGAGACCGCCTTCACTCCTGGATAGGTGCCGACCAGGCCAGACAGGCTTCTGTAGAGGTAGATATAGTTCTCTCCCTCCTTTGGGCTGATGATCAGGTGGGGATTCTTCTCGACGGTGTTCTCTATGATCTGCTGCTTGGTGCCCTCAGTCAGCCCCAGTGACATGACTATCACGCCCACGGCTATGGCCACCGATATCAGTGTGAAGGCCGTGCCCCTCCGGTTGGATGATATGTGCCTCAAGGCCACATCCAGCTCGAACATATGCAGTATGCCTGCTCACGCAGGCATTAGCCTCCCTTCAGGGCGATTACCGGATCGAGCTGTGAAGCTTTTCGGGCAGGATAGGCTCCGGCGACCATGCTCAGGCAGAGAGCCAGGAATGTAAATGCCGCAAAATCCCAGGGGTTTAATGCCAGAGGTATGGTGGTGATCTCCCTTCCGCCAGCTGCAATCTCGAACCTGAGGTTGCCGAGAGCCAGGGTGGCTACGAGTCCCAGGGCACAGCCTGCCAGGGCGCCTATCAGTCCCAGAAGTCCGCTCTCAAGTATGAAAATGTTCCTTATGTTCGATCTGGTGGCGCCCATGGACATGAGCATGCCTATCTCCTTTGTCTTTTCAACCACCAGGAGGTTCATTATGTTGGCTATGCCAAAGAAGGCCACAACCATTGCCAGGAGTATGGACAGCCTTGTGAAAAAGCCTCCAATGGTGATGGTCCTCTGGATCTCAGGGCTTGTCTCCTGCCAGCTTCGGGCCCTGTATCCCAGGGCAGATATCTCCTGGGCAGCGTCCTGGGCCTGGTTGATATCATAGACCTGGATCTCCACTGAGTTAATCACGTCTCCCTTATCCAGGAATTCCCTGGCAGTGGATAGAGATACAAAGGCCACAGTATCATCCAGAGGGGTTCCAGTGTTGAATATGCCAACCACGTTTAGCTCCACAGGCCTGGACCTGGGGAAGGTGGCAAGCACCTTGGTCCCAAGCTTTATGTTGAGGTCATCTGCAAGCGTCTGCCCAATGACTGCACTTCTTCCTGCCAAAACTCCATAAAAGTCTCCCTTGACCATATCCGGGCTGATCTTCAGGATCTGGTCTTCATCTGCCGGCACTGTGCCCCTGAGAAGGACGTTCTTGCTCCTGTCCTTGTACGAGAACGTCGCAGTTGCTGACAGAGAAACAGCCTGTGATTTCACGCTGCTCATGGCTCGGACCTTATCAAGCAGGCTCTTGTAGAGGTGGATGTAGTCCTCTCCCTGCTTGGGGGTGATGGTCACATGAGGGAGCTTCTCTACGACTATGCTGGTTAGAAGCTGCTGCTGGCCATTGGCTAGAGAGGTGAATATGATTGAGATGGAGACCGCCAGTGCCACGGCTGCGACTGAGAGAAGGGTCTGGCGCCTCCGGGCAGTGATATGTCTGGTGGCTATTGATAGCTCAAACAGTCAGGCATCCTCCTTTGGCCTCTGATATCTGGGACTTGCAATGAAGCATCTGAACTTTTTATTGGTCTGGTGCTCTATTAGTTCTTATGCCTTGGGATATGAAGGCGATGCATGCTCTTCTCCCTGCTCATCATGCTATTGGGAATTGAGCTTTGATCATTCGCTGCCTATGGCCTCCACGGGGTCCATCCTCGAGGCCTTGAATGCCGGGTAGATGCCTGCCACGAAGTTCACCAGCACTGCAAAAATCATGGCGTACAGGAAGAACTCGGGCTTCATGGCAACAGTCATCCTGGAGACGTAGTAGATCTCGCTTGGCAGCTCTATCGGGTAGAGCATGATAGCTTCTGCTGCCAGGTAGGCCAGCATGCTTCCAAACACTGCAGACGGAGGTGCCAGTATCAGGCTCTCCATTATGAAGATCTTGAGTATGGAGCTGCGCCTGGCTCCCATGGCCATGAGAATGCCAATCTCCCTAGTCCTGCGGGTTATGATCATTATCATGGTGTTGGCTATGCCGAACCCGGCTATGGCGAAGATCAGTATGTAGAATATGATGGAAAAGAACGACTGGGTCTGGATGACGTTAAAGAGGTCCCTGTTCAGGTCCATCCATGACTTGGACTGGTATCTGAAGCGTGAGTTCAGGTCTGCGGCTATCGCCGGTGCCTGGTTGATATCTACAACCTTGACCCCTATCTCAGTTACAACGTCGCCCTGGCCAAGGAGCTGCTGGGCAGTGGAAAGAGGCAGGTAGATCAGTGATTTATCCCTTGCAGTGCCTGTCTCAAAGAGGCCCACCACACGCAGCTTTATGGTCTGGTTCTGGCGGGCCAGTATGAGATCGTTCTCGGGCTTTATCTTGAGATCTGCAGCCATCTTGGTGCCTATGAACGCCGAGTACTTCCTGGACCTGAGATCCTGGAAGCTGCCGTAGACTGCATCCTTCTGGACCTTCATGAGCCCGTCCTCATTCATGGGGTCGATCCCCAGGAAGTCCACGCCCTCGATCTTGTCCTTGTACTTGGCAGCGGCCTTGCCAGACAGCCTGGGAGATACGGCGATAACTCCTGGATACTTCCATATGGCGTTTGAGACCGTCTTGTAGAGGTAGATGTACTTCTCGTCCTCCTTGGGCTGGACCACGATGTGGGGGTTGTTCTCCACTGTGCTCTTGATGACCTCCTCCTGGAAGCCGTCCATGAGTCCCATCAGCACCACAATCACAGCCACGGCCAGAGTCACGGCCAGCACTGTGAATACGGCCATCTTTGGGTTCCTGAGTATATGCCTCTGTGCTATGGTGAACTCGTACATGTCCTAACCTTTGAGCGCCTCTACCGGGTCGAGCCTGGATGCCTTTCTGGCTGGATAGGCGCCGGCAATAAGGCTCAGAGCCACTGCCAGCATGATTATCATGAAGTAATCCCAGGGATTTATGATCACAGGCAGTGTGATCTGCTCTCCTCCGGGAGCCTGGAGGTTGATGTTCAGGCTCTTTAGGTAAAGCGAGAGTGCCAGCCCCACAACTGCCCCGGCAACGCCTCCCATCAGCCCCAGGACCATGCTCTCATACAGGAATATGTTCCTGATGTTGGACCTGGTGGCTCCCAGAGCCATGAGCATGCCTATCTCTTTTGTCTTCTCATTTACAAGCATGTACATGACGCTGCCAATGCCAAAGGCAGCTATTATCATGATCAAAAGGAGGACTATCCTGTTTTGGACCTTCTCTATGGATATGGTTCTTAGAATCTCCGGATAGAGCTGCTGCCAGCTCTGGGCCTTGTAGCCGTAGGCTGAGAGCTCCCTGCTGACTGCATCTGCCTGGTATATGTCGACGAGCTTTATGTCCACAGATGAGACCACATTGCCCTTGTTGAGGAATGACCTGGCCGTATCCAGGGATACAAAGGTTATGTCCTCGGGCCAGCCAGTGGGCGTGTTGAATATCCCTGCGACCACCAGGCTGGTGGTCCTGGCATCCGGGAAGCTGGCAACCACGCTGTCTCCGAGCTTCACCTTCAGCTTGTCTGCAAGCTTGTTGCCCATGACCACCCTATTTCCGTCCTGGATTGAGAGCAGATCTCCGCGGGCCATGTTCTTGCCTATGCTCACATAGACCCTGTCCATATCTGCGGGTATCACCCCCGACATGGCAACATTTTCAACATTGTCTTTGTGAGTAAACGTCGCAGTCGTGCCGAGGCCTGGTGAGACCACCTCCACTCCTGGCATGGCCTGTATCCTGTCTATGAGGGTTTTATAAAGGTAGATGTAGTCATCGCCCTCTTTTGGGGAGACTGTCACATGGGGCAGGTCCTCGACTATTATATTGAAGAGCATCTCCTGAAAGCCGCTTTGAAGAGATATCGATGTGGCAGATATGGCTACGGCCAGACCGATAGCCAGTACAGATAGCGCAGTCTGTCTCCTTCTTGTGGCAATATGCCTTGAAGCTATGAATGGGGCGAGCAACTTCACCACTTCCGCAGATCACGGCCTGCCCCCTTGATTAACCTTTCTGGCAGCCAGGATCAGGGTTAGTTTTAAGATCTTTCGAGCATCATCCTGGCATGAATAAGGTAATTCCCATGAGAATGTATCCAGTCTGGTCTGCCGTTGTCATCGCTATAGCCATGACGGCTCTCATCTGCACAGCTGAGTCCCAGGAGATAACCGATCTTTACTCCAGCCTTGAGTCATGCGACGCCACCATAGCCGGACCTGCAAACGGCAGCGTCCTGCACCTGGATCTTCTATCCGACGGCCGCATACTCCAGACCCGGGAGCTAAACGTGGACGGTCCCGGCACCTGGGTCGCCAGCTGGTCTTCATTCAGTGCCGGGAAGGGCAACTACGGTGTCTGTGCCAGCATTGTAAAGGACGGAAAGAGCACCTCTCAGAGGTGCTACGAGTTCTACTATGGAGGCATAACCCCAATAAGGTTCGATGTGCGGGACTTCATAGCAGACTCCAGGGGCATACAGCTCTCTTTGGCCTCAGAGGACCCAACCATTGTGGACATCTACTACATGCTCATCTCCGGAAACAAGGCCCTCTTCATAAACGAGGACCAGGCAGTGTCCATAGCAGGCGGCATGGGGGGACCGGTGCAGCTCACCAGGCCCTGGAAGCAGATACTGGAGAACGGTCGCCAGTATGTCGGAAGGGTGAAGATAGTTGAGCCCTCCCACAACCAGACCCGGGCTTTCATGTCCACCTTCGTGGCCAGGGACGATGCCACCATCTCAGAGACCTATGAGGACGAGACGGGCGCCAGCGCCACTGTGGTTGGAAACTCCAGGGTGCCCTTCCAGGGAATGCTGAGGTTCACTCTCTCCCGAAACGGCAGTGTCCTTACGACTATAGAGAAGAAGACCCCCGTGCTCCTGACAGGCGATGACGAGACTGTAGAGGTCTCCTGGAATAATACGCTGTCTCCGGGCCTGTACCAGCTCCAGGTCGCGCTTCTGGGAAATGGCGGCGATGTTAAGGACATAGAGGAGACAATTGTTGAGGCCAAGCCCATAATAAACACAACCAAAGTGGATGGACCAAAGGAGAGCTCCACAAACCCAGTGATGATCGGAGCAGTGCTCTTGGTAGTGGCTCTGATCGGGGCTGGTCTGTGGTGGCGCAGAAGCAAAGGCAAGTCGTAACTGCCTTTGCCTTTTTTGCCTTATATTATCGTTTCCTTATATATCATGCTCTAAGTTTATAAGCACCTAGCTGCATACAGCGCTGTGAGGAATCATATGCGCGTATCAATCACATTATTTGCATGTCTGGCTGCAATGCTGCTGATGGCTTCTTTCCTGCCGTCGGCCATCTCACAGGAGAATCCTGCATCCGGCAATACATCGGTCAACGTAGACCGATATGGGTCGCCATCCACAGTCAACGTAGATCGCTATGGGTCCAAGCCCGTGTATGATATTGAGAAGTACTCCAATGCTCAACCTGTCTATGATGTAAGCAAGTACTCTAATATTCAGCCGGCATTCAATGTGTCCCAGCGTGGCGGAATGAGGTCTACATACGGCTACCAGTATACCATCTCAGCCCAGCCGATCTGGACCCAGCCGGTCTATAATGTCAGCGAGTTCTCCACGACCCTGCCTGTGCAGAGCGTTGGCCAGTCCTCTATGGCAGGCCAGGTCTCCTCTCGCGTCGGAGGAGCACAGGCTCAGGTAAAGCCGGTGAGGGTCGGGGCAGCAACAACCGCCCAGCAGTAATAAGAAAATCACTGAAATTGAAATCCTCTGAGGCAACAGCCTCAGAGGTACTTCTGAATTTTTCCTGCAAGAGTGGCCTTGGGGTAGGCTCCCACCAGCTTATCTGCAAGCTTGCCGTCCTTGAAGACCAGCAGCGTGGGGATGGCCGAGACCCTGTACTTGGATGATGTTTGAGGGTTCTGGTCAACATTCAGCTTTCCAAAGACTATCTTGCCGCTGTACTCCCTGGCCAGCTCCTCTATCACAGGCCCGAGCATCCTGCAGGGACCGCACCACTCCGCCCAGCAGTCCACTATCATCAGAGGGTACTGGCTCACTGATGAGTCCAGGGTGCTGTCGGTGACCTCTACGGGCTTGCTCGGGTATTGAATGCTTGGCTCAGCAGGTTTGCTCTGTGCTTTCGCCATCTCATCAAGCTTCTTCTTCCTTATCTGATCTATCTCGTCCAAAATTACTCCTCCAGCTTTTTCTTGGCATCCATGATGAGCGACTTGAAATGGTCCAGATCTGCAGGCATGAACTCATAGGGGAGCAGGGTGAAGTCCAGGAACGAAATGAGCTCGTCCTCATACTCCGAAGCGTTCTTCAATGTATCCAGGAAGATCACTCCTTTGAAGCATCCCATCTGCCTCCTGGCGTCTTCAGTGTTCCAGTTCAGCCTGGCAAAGACGTCCCGCCAGCAGTCCAGCCAGCCCGGAGAGAGGTAGAAGTACAGGCCCCTCTTGGAGACCTTCTCCACCTCCTGTTTCGTCACCAGGGCATCTATGCAGTTCTGGCAGCTTATGAGCCGGGCCTTGTAGGGAGCCAGGATCCGATCTATATCGGGGTGACAGGCGCCGTAGAGGACTATTATCCCCTGGTAGCCTTTACACTTCTCCAGCTCGGACTTGAGCGCCTCGCCCAGGTCGTCAAAGCTGACGTGCAGCCCCGCCTCCAGGTAGCGAACCTCAAAGGGAAAGCCAAGCTCGCCTGCGATCTTCTCCAGCTCCTTTCTGAATACGCCGCATGAGATGATACAGTACATGACAACAGGAACTCTGATCATTTATGGCATATATTGCTGCCGGACCTTGACATTGCTATGGCTGCAAATCATAGGGTGGCCGGGCCGTTTCGGAGATTACACTGGAACATACTGGAATATAGTGAGCTGATCCATGAAAATGCAAGCGGGGATAGCTCATTACTTCCATTCCCAGAACTTCTCCTGGACATTGCCGCCTGCATCTGTCTCCACCTCGAATACCGCCACAGTCCAGTTGAGGCGGGATAATTTCTGTGAAATGGTCTGGTAGACTTTCCCTGATCTCTCCAAGATACTCTCCTAGAATCTCAACACCCCAAGAAATATAGGAGAGATATGTATTTAAGTTATGCTTCATTTCCCCAGATTCGTGCTCTCAATCTATTTCCCAAAGCATTGCCTCAAAGAACAAAGAGTCATGTTGCGATTTCTGAGTGGTCCAGGTCGGCGCACTGGATGATTGAGCAGGTTTGATCTTTTGGGCCAACACTAACAAACTGGGCTGCAGCTCTTGGCCGCGGCCTGCCACCCCCTGACCCCGCGCCCGCGGGGGACACTCATGCATCTAGGCCACTGCTTGAGCAAAAAAATGGTGGCCTCTGCTGCAAAGGATGTGGCTTATCCGGGCCATGGATCTGCAAAAGTGAGCAGGCATTATTGCTAGCTTGCCAGTTTATCGGTTCTGGATGGATTTGGGCGTCTTCACTATCTCATCTTGACGGCTGGAAAACTCGGCATATGCACTGGCATGAGCGCCCGCATCATTCATGCCAGCACAGCGCCTCATGGCCGATGTTCCAAGCTGCTCATTTATCCGTCCATGTGGCCGCCTGCGAAAAAGTAGCCGGTCACGGCCTACAGTTATATGTAATCATTATGCTTGTTGTGCATAGGCGCATGTATAACAGACAATTAGGCAATAATATCAGATAG
>DATMZB010000275.1:0-4460 GCA_035560655.1 Methanotrichaceae archaeon
GAATTTATCATTTCGATCAAGAACCACGATCTGAGGAGTTCGCAGATGACTGCAAAAGATAGGGCAATCTCTCTGGAGGCAGGAGATGAGGATAGCTGTGCCAAGTTCGAAGAGATAAATGACATATCGTCTGCTGAGTTCCAAGCGGCTATGAAGATCTATACAACATCCTTTCCCGAGAACGAGAGGCGCCCTTTTGCCTCCATAGAGGCGATCATTCTAAGTGGAAAAGCTCGTCTCATTATCGGATGTATGGATAATCAGGTGGTGCTCATGGCTTTGCTATATCCTGTGACTGGCACCACTTTCATGCTTGTAGATTATCTGGCCATAGCCGAGGAATACCGGGGCAGAGGCCTGGGCCAGAAGTTTATAAAAGATCTCTTCAACACAATAGATGGCACAGAATTCCAGTATCTATTGGTGGAGATTGAGAATCCCTATATGGACAGGGATGAAGTGAAGGCAAGAAGAGCCAGATTTTACAGAAGGCTCGGACTAAAAGAGCTGGTGGGACTGAGGTATCTCCTGCCGCCTTTAAAAGGGACCACGCCCACGGAGATGATATTGATGGTACTATCCAGGGTGGATGGAGACTACCTTGATGGCCAGTGGATACGGGATATCATCGTCCGGATATTCGGGGAACTTTATCACAGAGGCGTGGATGACGAGATTCTAGCTTCTATTCTGAGTGGTGTGCCTGATCAGATAAAGCTGGCTTAATGATATCAAGGACTACTTATTCGAGATCAGGCCCATTGATCTCTATATCATGCTATAATAGCGGCGATGAATATCTTAAAATATCGTATTTTGCTCAAGATTTCATTATGGATTCCTATACGATCTTTCCTTGATTCTATATGCTAATCCATTGGCTCAGTCTATTCATGCCGGCAGTGTCCCATAATTGCTGTAATTTCGTAGATGCCCTGTATCCAGATTCCATTACTCCTCGTCCATAGATAAATAGGTTTTACCAGTTATCCATTCCTCGTTTATATTGATCAAGATGCATCCCATCAACCTCATAAGTGACTTATCGCTTGGAAAAGCGCCAACAGGACGGCTTCTTCGTTTCAGCTCCTTGTTAATCATTTCCAGGCTGTTTGTAGTCCGTATCCTTTTCCAGTGAGCCATTGGGAATGCCTTGTAGTTCCATAGATCGAACCTGAACCTATCAATAGTCTCAGCAGCCGGAGAATATCCGCGGTCCCTAAGCTCACCCGCCAAGCTCTGCATCTTCAATTCATCATCAGAAGCATCTCTGAGTTTGTCTGCGATTTCCTGCTTATCCTTTTTAGGAATGCTATCCAGCACAGCGCGTTCAAAGGGTACTTCTCGAAATTGAGGCTTATTTAAGCTTAATTCACCAAATCGTGTCTTTAGAGATCTTTTTCTCGAACCATTTCTGTGCGCCTTTCTTTGATCACTGCGCTCGTAAGGGACTACTCCTGACTGCTCATACGCCTCATACTTCATCACCAAGTTCAAGAAATCGGTAAGTAATTGCTTGAGCCCGCTATTTGGATCGATAAGGTAATTTACAACTGGCTCATATGGTTCCATCGCCTTGTATCCTCCTTGGTTATGCCAATATCTCAAGAGTGGATACAGGGCTTATTATAAATCCTAGCCTTAACCAGTTTGATGCTTTATATATACCATCAAACTAGGGTTCGCAAGGATATACTACTATTTTACAGCAGATTCGAGACACTGCCTTCATGCCCTTCCCGCAAGTTAACTTTATCACCTTTAGCCTCATTTTCAATCTAAAACTGCATGAATGACTTAGAAGTGGGTGGCTATCGATGGGATCTAAATGTATCATGCTCCTGGCACTGGCGCTGGCCTGCGTTGGTGCCGTAGCCCAGGACGACGATGGATGGAGCAATTATTACGCCGACCAGGCCCAGACCAATGCTGACTATGCAGCCTGGAACGCAGATCTAGCTTTGACCAGGTCCGATTACTCGGACTGGAATGAGAACATCGCCCTGGACAACGCTGGATGGGCTGCTTACAGGGGAGACATGGTCGAATATAACAATTACATGACCTATGCAGATCAATATCATCAGCAGGGCAATGGCAACATAGATGAAGCCAACGGCTACCTAAATGATGCCAGCTCGTGGCAGAACACAGCCAATGGCTATGCTGACCAATCAGGAGGATACGACCAGGGCTATGGTGGCTATGATCAGGGCTATACTTCAGATTCTGGCGGCTATACTCAGGAATATGATTATGGCGGCTATACCCAGGATTATAGCGGCTACACTTCAGATTACAGCAGCTATAACCAGGATTACAGCGGATATACTTCAGATTATGGTGGCTACACCACTGATAGCAGCTATGGCCAGGATTACGATTACTAGAAGAACTCCACCTCTTTGACAATTTTGGATCAAGCCAAAAGAGGCTGGGATCGGCCGAGGTATCCCAGCTCTCTGGCTTTGGTCAAAGCTGTTTTGGCATCTGTGCTGCGGTCCAGCTTCTTTAAGGCGACTCCTTTATTGTACCAGGCCTTTGCATATGAGGGCTTGATCTCTATGGCCTTGTCAAAGCTCTTCAGTGCATCCTCGGTCCTGTTCATCCTGGCCAAGGCCAATCCACGAGCATACCATGCATCTGCCATGCCAGGACTGATCTTCACTGCCTTATCCAGGCTGTCCAGGGCCTCCTGGCTCCTGTTCAACTTGCCCAGAGCGAGTCCTTTATTGTACCATGCCTCGGTATGATTGGGGTTGATCTCCAATACATGGTCGTAGCTCTTCAAGGCGTCGTCGTACCTGCTCAGATTGGCCTGAGCTATGCCCCTGTTGAGCCATGCTTCGGCATAGCCTGGATCGACCTTTATGGCATCATCAAATGCAATAAGAGCATCTTCCTGTCTTCCAAGCCTCGTCAGGGCAAGACCCTTATTGTTCCAGGCTCCTGTGAGGTTTTTATCTATCTTCAAAGACTGGTCAAAGCTGTCCAGGGCCTCCTGGTACCTGTCGAGCCTGATGAGGACCAGCCCTCTGTTATTCCAGGTTACCGCAGATCCCGGATCGTTCCTGGTTGCGTTGTCCAGGCTTGCCAGGGCCTCGGGGTATCTGCCAAGCTTTCTCAAATCATCACCAATATTGTTCCAGGCTCTGGTAATATTGGGGTATACTTCAACGGCTTTCCTGTAGGATTCGAGGGCCTCGTCAGTCTTTCCCAGATAATCCAGGTTCAGGCCTTTGTTGTACCAGGCATAGGCATGCCCAGGGTTAGCCCTGGTGGCGTTATCATAGCTCTCTACGGCCTCTTTTATCCTGCCCATACTGGTCAGTGTGACCCCCCGGTTATACCAGGCTCCCGCCATGCCGGGGTCGATCCTGGTTGAATTGTCATAAGCCCAGACTGCCTCCTGATCATAGCCGCCAAGCATATTCAGAGAAATGCCCTCGTTGTACCAGGCGCTGGCGTCCTGGGGATTGATCCTGATGGCCTCGGCAAAGCTATCAGCGGCATCGGCGAACTTTCTCATCGCCCCCAGATCCAGACCTTTGTTGAACCAGGCGACTGCATAGCCTGGATCGACATTTAGTGCTCGCTCATAAGATTCAATAGCCTCTTCACGCCTGCCCAGATGATCGAGCATGTAGCCCCGGTTGTACCAGGTCTCTGCAATGCCTGGATTGATCCTGGTGGCATTGTCATAAGCCCAGACTGCCTCCTGGTATCTCCCCAGCTTGTTCAATGGAAATCCCATATAAGACCAGGCATTGGCATTCTCCGGGTTTATCTCCAGGCCTCTATATAGAGCCTGGACTGCCTCATCGCTTCTGTTCAGATTATGCAGAGCTATTCCCATGCCCACCCAGGCAGTATCATTCATAGGGTCGATCTGATTGGCCTTCTCAAAGGCGGTCAGAGCACCCTCATAATTTCCCTGGGTGTAAGAGATGTAGCCTTCACGCAGCAAACCTGTGAAGTCCTGATCCTGACCCAAAGCAGGGGCTATGGGCATCACAGACAACATTAAGAGCGGTACAATGACAAGTAATTGATTCAGGGGCCTCAGAGTCCTACCTCCACAGATCCCTGATATCTTCCCTGAAGAAAAAGCTGTGGTTGAGCTGGCCTGCTCAGGTATGTTCTAAGCTTATATCTTTCCGCGCTCAAATATCGTCATGCAATCTATCACGCACTACTTTTCTATCGAGTGCCTTACCAATCTGATGCCAGTAATAGATGCAAATCCAGGTCAACCCAGTCACTCATCCCCCGTATGATCAGCTTTAGACATCCATTTCGCCCATCTATCCCATATTCCTCTTTAGCAAGCTCATGCTGTCAAACCAGGCCGCACAGATCCTCGTCGCCGATCGATTTATAGTGTTTTACCAAACTATTTGTCTTAGCAAATTTCCGATCAATTGATGAATTGAGTTTGTAGCCGGATCTTTTGCGATTCA
>DATMZB010000276.1:0-3682 GCA_035560655.1 Methanotrichaceae archaeon
CTCTTCATAAACGGCACCAAGTTCGAGGACAGGAATGGTGATGGCTTTTTAAACGACGGCGAGCCTCGAATGACTGGTTGGACCATCAACCTCATTGGAAAAGACATCCAGGCCAATACAACCACAGATATCCTGGGCAGCTACTCATTTCGCAACCTCAGGCCCGGCAGGTATGTGGTATATGAGGACCACCAGTCAGGCTGGAACCGGACCAGCCCCGGGTGCTATGCCTACCAGGTGACTCTGACTGATAAGAGTGCCCGAAATCTCAACTTTGGAGCCCGCCAAAATAACAGCGGAATCCTGGTATATCGGGAGCGTGCCCTTATGCACTTCTCAAGAGACGAGCTTCGAAGCCTGATTGAGTCTGAGAAGGGTCTTCCAAAGACGCCTCTTCTTCCCAGGGATGAGCTGACCCGCAGGCTTTCCAAGCCTGGAGGACAGAACTTCAGCCTGCTGGAGAAAATTCAGTACTGTCCGGCAGAGCGTGATCAGGGCCACTGCGGCAACTGCTGGATCTGGGCTGCCACGGGCGCACTTGAGGTGGACCTAAGCATTAAGAAAGGCATCAAGGACCGCCTATCCATACAGTACATCAACTCATATTACTGGTGCTGCAACGGAGGGGCCTTGAAATACTACGCCAATCTCCTCAACTTGACAGGAATGGCCGTCCCCTGGTCCAATGCCAATGCTCAGTGGCATGACGGCGGCATGAGGTGCAAGAGCAAGAGCTGTATACCTGTCAGCTTCGTCTCCACCAACCCCTGCTATCGCATCATATCTGCCCATGCAGAGGAGGTGCCAACTCATTTCATTGGCAGGGAGGAGGCCATAAGCAATATAAAGAACGTGTTGCAGCAGGGCAGGGCTATAGTCTTTGGGTTCTACATGCCTACTGAGGAGGATGCGCTCACATTCATAGATCACTGGAATAACCATTCAGAGAACGAGGTTCTGAAGATGGATTACTCATGCAGCAAGGCCTTGAGTGAGGATGAGGGCTCAGGCCATGCTGTGCTCTGCGTGGGGTATGACGATACCGATCCCAATAACCGCTACTGGCTGATGCTCAACAGTTGGGGAGTTACTCCCGGGCGTCCTCATGGGCTCTTTCGCATATCCATGGATATGAACTATGACTGCGACATGACCACAACAGACGGCGCTTATCCGATCTTCGAGTGGAATGCTTTAAGTGTGCAGTACCAGGATCCAGTGACCTCTTTGGATACAGGGATCGATGCAAATAATTCAGCTGAAGCTGCGTCAGAAGGGCTTTATCGGCCTCTTGGATCCAAGAATGGTCTTGGCAGAGATTATCCTGGATTTATAGGTCCTGGCTCTGATAAGGCCGCTGATAAGATCAATGATAAAGCCACCAATAGGATTTCAGATAAGGGTGCTGATGAAGCAGCTCCCTCCAACATAAATATGTCCGGGGAATCCATAAAGCTAAACGGCATCCTATGGGAAGACCTCCTGGCGGCATCCCACCTGCTTCCCATGAGGGCCTCATGCACTCAGACCAAGACACAGGCCCTTCCAAGGCCTGGGATGTGACCTCATGCGCTACAATACGATCGGACTGCCAAAGGGCCTCTGCCTTACGCTCATCCTCATGCTCATATTTATGTCAGCCATATATGCCTGCGGCTTCGCAGGCAGTGCTTTGAGCATAAATGGCACCAAGTTTGAAGATAAGAATGGCGACGGCTTCCTCAGCCTCGGCGAGGCTGGCGTCTCAGGCTGGACTGTAAGGCTCTTTCACAACAGCACCTGGACCGTGACCACCACAGACGAGCACGGGAGCTACACCTTTAGCGACCTTGGGCCAGGCATTTACACAGTGATAGAGGACCACCACTCAGGCTGGAGCCAGACCTATCCTGGGTGCCATGCCTACCAGATCACTCTCCTGGATAAGAGCGCCAACAATATTGATTTCGGCGATGCCAGAGATGAGAATGCAAATGAGAGCTCACTAGAGTACCAGACTGAGGAGTACACGTTCATGCATCCGTCCCCTGGGGAGCTTCTCAGGTGGGCAGAGCTCACAAGGAAGATGCCCAAAGCGCCGCTCACGCCTGAGACCGAGGTCACCCGCGGACCGGCACAGGGGTCTAGGTTCAGCCTGCTGGACAAAGTTCAGTACTGTCCAGCAGAGCGCAACCAGGGAAAGTGCGGCAACTGCTGGGTCTGGGCCTGTATGGGTGTGCTGGAGGTTGACATGGCTGTCAAGAAAGGCATCAAGGACCGATTATCCATCCAGTACATCAACTCACAGCGCTGGTGCTGCGGTGGCGGACTTCCCTCTTACTTTGCAGATATAGTGAATGCCACTAGAGAGGTCATCCCCTGGTCTAATGCCAACGGCCACTGGTGCGATGGAGGTATATGGCGGAACAATGAGAGCAGCGTGCCGCTGAGCTCCATATCTACCACGCCCGGATATGCCATAGATTACGTGGTTCCCCAGTATATTCCCACAATGGAGGTGGGCAGAGAGGCGGCCATCCGCAATATAAAGAACGTCCTTCATCAGGGAAAGGCCGTCTACTTTGGCTTTACCCTGCCCACCAGCGAGGATATCAGGCAATTCCGGAACTTCTGGGCCAACCAATCTGAAGGCGATGTCCTGGATATTGATTATGCATGCGGCAAATCCTTTGTCGATAATGGCGGATCGGGACATGCCGTCTTATGTGTGGGCTATGACGATACCGACCCCAATAATCGCTACTGGATCATGCTCAATAGCTGGGGAGCACGGCCCAAACGTCCCGGCGGCATCTTCAGGGTGAACATGGATATGAACTATGATTGCTTCTATCCATATGGAGATTATGCTATTGTAGGCTTTAGCTGGTACACCTTTGATATACATTATGCTGAACCTGTGCAGAATGCAAATGTAGAGCCAAATGCAGGGCCAGGTCCCGCCAAGTCCGGCCAAAGGCCGCTCTACAGACCTCTGGACATAACAGAAAAGAATAGCGGTGATAGTGTCCAGGACCGCTCTGGAGACTGCAGCCGATGTAACTTATCGCAAAGTTCAGTATGGGCCCCTATTGCTGCAAAGGAATTCCCCCTTTCGCAGCCAATAATCTTGGCACAGCCAGCTTCCTAACCAAAATTTTCAGCCATATTTCCAAGCCATCTCTCTTCAGCCAGCCTCATATCATCAGGTGAGCAGACGATATGCTCTGTGCCTAAGATCAACGAGGCTTAAATGTACCGCAGATGCAATATGATAAATCATCCTGCATGAGTTGAGAATCGAAGCCTTGTCTCGATATAGACCTACCTGTATGTGATCTTGACTTCTCAGAACTCTGGCAGGCTATCCCTGACTTCCACGAATGAAGGGACCACGCCGAACTCAATTTCGATGGCTGTTGCCTCGAATCCAGCATCTACTATCAGGGTGCCCCGGCCTGGAAGGCATTGCGTGCATGGTTGGCAAGGAAGGTTATGTATCTGGTTGCTACTGCGGCCGCAATGGTGATCAGCTCTTTCTGCCTCATATCCAGGGCTCCTTCGCTGCCATAGATAGTGCTCTATAACAAAAATCTTGAACAATAAGATCAGGCCTATGAAGCTTTTCTTCAAGGATATATTTGTTTCAGAATTTGCGTTAGGGAGTGCTAATGCTCCATAACATTAGTTCTGAATATTAAGA
>DATMZB010000277.1:0-7993 GCA_035560655.1 Methanotrichaceae archaeon
GTATACAGTTCATCCGAAAAGTTTATAGCATTGTCAACCTATTTCCCAGATTCAGTTGACAATCTGGGAGAAAGGAAATGGATTCAACCGCAGCAGTCATGATCCTGTACTTCCTGGCCATGATCTTCATAGGCACGTACAGCGCCAGGTATGCCCGGGCCATGGATGATTTCCATCTTGCAGGAAGGAGTGTCAGAGGGCTCATTCTAACAGCCACGCTGACCGCCACAATAATTGGCGCCTCTGCAACCATTGGCATGTCCGGCATGGGTTTTAAAGAGGGCCTGACCGGGTCATGGTGGATGCTATCCGGAACCGCAGGCCTTCTAGTCCTTGCCGCCTTCTTCGCCTCCAGGATCAGGGCTTCAGGCTGCAGCACCCTGCCTGAGCTCATAGGCACGTTCTATGACCAAAGGGCAAGGACTGCGGCATCCCTGCTCATCCTGACCTCCTGGATAGGGGTGATATCAGTACAGATAATGGCCTCAGGCAAGATTCTAGGGGCACTCTTCGGCCATGAGGTGCTCTTCATGGCGGTTGCAGCAATAGTATTCATAGCCTATACAGTCCAGGGCGGGCAGCACTCAGTGATAAGGACAGACCTTCTGCAGATGGCCATAATTCTGGCTGGATTGATTCTGCTCTTCACCAGGTCTCTTGGCCATGACGGCCTGGCACTTCTGGCAGGCCAGAGCTTTCCCACCTCCCCGGCTAGAGATGGCTTTGGAGTAGCATCTCTGGTAGCAGTCGTGGGATCTGTATACTTGGTCGGGCCAGATATTTACTCCCGTATCTTCCTGGCCCGCGATCCCGGGACCGCCAGGAGATCTGTGGCCACTGCTGCAGTTCTTCTCATCCCCATGGCCTTCGTCATCACCTCTCTTGGAATCTTCGCCAGATCCCACTTTCCAGGAATCGTCCCTGAGCAGGCGCTGCCAACGCTCATGATGAACCTGCTCTCGCCGGTAGAAAGAGGAATTGTCGGGGCCGCGCTCATATCGGCATTTATGTCATCGGCGGCCACGCCCCTCATGACCGCCACCACCACCATGGCCCTGGATCTATACAGAAAAGCTCTACCGGAGTCTGATTGCCAGCATCTGATGAAGGCATCCAGGATCGGCACACTGATCATAGGCATGTCGGCCCTGATCCTGGCCATAGCCTCGCCGGGGATAATATCAACACTGCTTGCGGTCTACACCATCTTCACAGGTGGGATGCTTATTCCCGTTGTGGCAGGGTTCTATAGAGAGCAGCTGGGGCTAACTCCTGCCGGTGCTCTGGCTGCAATGGTTGGAGGAGGAGCTGCGGCATTGATTTGCGGCCAAAGCTTTCCTCTGGCAGGCATGTGCGCCTCTGCATTGCTTCTGTTGCTTGTAAGCGTTCTTGACAGATCTATTAAAAGAGGCTCATCATAGGATAGTCCAGGTCTCTCCTGTACTCAAGCCTTGCCCGTATTTTTTCCCCCTCATAATCTATCTCTACCTCAGCATAGATGGCCCGGCCTGATAGCTCGCCATATCCAAATACGTTCTCAGGGAGCATCTCCCTATCTATCTTCACCTCAGCCCGGCTCACATGAGGCTGAAGAGAGATGGCCTTCTCCATGGCCTGCTCCAGGCTCGCTGCGGTAGCCCTGCTGACGGGCGTTCCCACGAACTGGTGGTAGAGCGCGCCAAGCTTGATTCCAGCCTCAAAGGCTGCTATCTCCCTCTTTGTATGCATCTCCCTCTCTGAAGACATGAAATCACCACAGGACTTACCAGATAGGCAACAAGAGCCAGGAATATGAGCTTGCCAGAATATCCCTGTCCATACCTGTAAAGTGATACTGCCACAAGTATGGTCAGTATCAGGGCTGAGATTATCCTGTAATCCCTGACCTTTGGATAGGGTACGCCGCTCACCATCAGTCCCGAGAGGAGCAGGATTAGAAAGAGAGTCATGCTCAGGCTGTCCAGGAGCAGGCTCACAGATACAACCGTGCCTGATGCAGTTATTGGAAGACCTTCAAAAAACTGGCTGCTCTTTGGGGTTATATTGAACCTGGCAAGCCTCAACACTCCGCAGAGCAGGAACAGGCTGCACGATGCCCAGATGGTGGTGCTCTTATCAAACGCGGCAAAGGCCATTGTAGCAGGGGCCACACCAAATGAGACCAGGTCTGCCAGTGAGTCCAGATTGGCCCCCATGATGCTTGTGCCCATCCTCCTGGCCATGAACCCGTCCAGTCCGTCGGCTACGGCTGCAAAGAGCACCAGCAATATGGATAGATAGATGCTGCCCTTGAGGGCCATGAGTACAGCCCCAAAACCGAATAAGGCATTGAGAAGTGAGAACAGGTCAGGCACTGCTAGAGTCCTGAATATATTCATGATACCTTCACCGCTATTATGGTCTCGCCAGCGCGTACCCGGTCGCCTTTTTTCACAAATAGTTCATAACCAAGGGGAATGGTCACCTCGACCCGCGACCCGAAGCGTATCATGCCTATCCTCTCCCCTCTGGCCACTTGATCTCCGGGACGCACATAGCATAAGATCCTCCTGACAATGGCGCCTGTCATCTGGCACAGATCTATATTTCCATCTGTGGTCTCCATCTCTATCAGATTCCTCTGGTTCTCGCTAGCCTTGCCCAGGAATGCAGGAGCATGCTTTCCCTTCTTATACTCAGTGGCCAGCACCTCACCATCCATTGGAGACCTGTTGACATGAACATCGAATGGGCTCATGAATATCGCTATGCGCTGCGGAAGTGCCACCACAATCTTGCCATCGGCAGGCGATACCATGCCATCGCCTATTGGAAAACGGTCCGGATCACGATGGAAGAATATCAAGAATATAGAACCAATAAATGCCAGGGCTGACGCATACCATATTCCAAATATGGCCAGCATGGCTGTCATGATAAGTGGCGTGGATATCCAGGCTGCTGAGCCGCGAGCCAGCTTCAAGCTGCATCTCCTCCATGCCTTCTTATATCCATGGCCAGCTCGTCTATCATGGCCAGGAGCTCGGGCAGCATTGTGAGCACTGCATAGGCTATGATCATGAGCGCGGCAGTGGAGCCAATCTTTGCTATTACGTTATGGGCCATGAAGAAGCTGTCCGCGCCAAACCACTGCTCACCATAGGCCACTAGCACAAAGGCGTTTCTTATTATGTTCAGCCCGTAGATTGTGAGTGTTGAGATGGCAAGGGCCTTAATCCTCCGGCCCAGAGGCGCATTTACTGAGAGTATGATTCCAGCAAAGAGGGCAATGCTCTCAATGGCCGTACAGGCCAGTATGATCTCGACAGAAATCCCGTTTAAGGCCATTGTATTCCAGCCTTCGACGGATACGGGCACTGAGGCCATCTCAAGAAGCCTGGCTGTGATCAGTGTGGTCATGCCAACGAGCCAGGAGTTCAGCACTGCAAGCTCTGCAAAAGGATAGTAGATTATGCCGCAGATGCCTGCCGCATAGCTGAGCCATGAGCAGGCCTTGGACCCACCTTTTGCCAGTATCATCCAGGCTATATAGAATGAGAAGCCTGCTGCAACCAGGGTCAAGGCGGCATTGTAATAATCTTGCTCCATGATATAATGGCCAGGCTGACCTATCCAGTAGAGCCCAAAGAGGATCCAGCCGGGTCCTGCCCATTTCGGCCTGGACCATATGGCCGAGGCCAGGAGGATGATGAGGCTCGCCCAGAGAACGTTCGATGTCAGCCAGACAGGTATCATTAAGAGTAGAAAATACCACAGGTTTATTTAGCATTATCTACTACACAGGCCATCTATGGTTTTCGAGAGGCTTCTCTTCAAAAGGGAATGTTAGTTATGGAAAGACGAGAACTCATCTTTATCGCTGTATCAGGGCTGATCCTGGTGGCAATAGCTATGTCTGCGCCTCCAGATATGCGGTCTTTAGTGCCCGTGAAAGAGGACGGCAAGATCGACCAGTCCCTGGCAGAGCGGCTTGAAACAGGAAATAATGAGAAGATATCAGTGATAGTGGTCCTCAAAGGCCAGGAGAAACAGGATCTCAAGGGCTTTGATACCAGGTATGATTATCACTTAATTAACGGTCTGGCAGGCGAGGCAGATCCCTCGACTATAAGAGACCTGGCTAAAGAGGATGATGTTAAAAACATATACCTGGACAGCAGCATCAAGGCAGCCCAGGAGAGCCGGAGCGATACCAACGCCACAGTCTCTGCATCCAAATATGTCAATGCTGATCAGCTCTGGGCCAAGGGAATTGACGGCAAGGGAGTGATAGTGGCAATAATAGATTCTGGCATAGACAAGAACCACCCTGACCTGGCAGGAAAAGTTGTTGGAGAGAAAAACTTCGTGCCTGGTGAGGAGACCACTGATGACCTTCTGGGCCACGGAACCATGGTTGCAGGCCTGATCGCAGGCTCTGGGGCTGCCTCAGGCGGAAAGTACAAGGGCGTGGCTCCGGGGGCAAGCCTCCTCAATGTAAGAGTGATTGATAGCGAAGGAAACGGCCAGGTCTCTGATATCATAGCCGGAATAGAGTGGGCTTTGGATAACCATGCCAAGGTGCTCAGCTTGAGCCTTGCCGGACTGAACCTGGGAGAGACAAACCCGCCAGTGACCATGGCCGCTGATAATGCCATGGATGCAGGAGCTGTCGTCTGTGTCGCTGCAGGAAATAATGGCTAAAAAAGAGATTATACTGATCCTGGTTCTGTTGCTCTCGGCATTGAGCTGGGGCTGCATCGACTCCCCGGGGGATGGCGTCAAGGTCATAACCGTGGGAGCCACTGATAAAGATAACCACATAGCAGACTTCAGCGGCTCGGGCCCAACCAGGGACGGCAGGACAAAGCCCACCATCGTCGGGCCGGGAGTGGATGTGGTTTCAACAGCACCGCCAGGCCTGGAGAAACCGGACTATATCAACGTGTACTATGCCAAGGCTAAGGGCACAAGCGTATCCACGCCAGTAGCTGCAGGTGTGGCTGCACTCATGTTCCAGGCTGACCCGAGCCTCACTCCTGCTGGAGTCAAGGCTGCCATAACCAGGGGTGCCCACAAGCTCAACAATACCCAGGGAGAAGAGTACGAGGAGTACTACCAGGGCGCAGGCCTGCTGGATGCCAATAAATCCTACAGCATGATTAGCGACGACCTCTGCGGAGTGGAGCCTGACAAGTGGATAGTTGGCAAGTGGGCGTTCTTAAGCGGCGGCAAGGCCATATCCCCCGGTCTTGACACTGGAGCTGACAGGGCTCAAAAGAAGCTCTATGCTCTGGCTCCATCAGACCAGGACTGGACTACCAAGTTCGTCTTCTTCACAAACCGCGCACGTGAAGAGATCAACATGTCAGTCACAGGGCCGATATCCCCATGGACCATACTCCAGCCGCTTCCAAGAAGCCTGCCTGCAAACAGCCAGAACGTCTTTGGGGCTACACTGACAGTGCCAAATGGCACAAGCCCTGGAATATACGCGGGCGCCATAGAGATCACAGAGAAGAACAGGACAATATTCTCATTGCCGGTGTCTGTGGAGGTGGCCAGATCCCTGGATATCACAAACGGCATTGGAGATAAGTCGGGAATCATAGGCGAGAACCAGTGGCAGTACTACTACCTGGACGTGCCACTTGGCACAAGCGAGATCAAGGCCAGCATCAGCTGGAAGAACAGCTCTGAGCTGAACCTCTTCATGCTGGCCCCAACCAGCGAATACTATGGCGGGGTCCAGACAAGCCAGGACGACAGCATAGACATAACCACTCCATCATCAGGGCGCTGGCTCATGGCCATCCATGCCAGGAATGTGACCGACCTTGAGAAGTATACCCTCAGTCTGGAGCGCTCAGGCCTTGAGAGTGCTCCCAAGAACTGGATGGCCGGGCCGATGCAGCCCGGTCAGATCAAGACAGCAGAGTTCATGCTTCAGAATCGGGGCCCGGCTCTGAATAACCTGAGCTACCAGGGAGTAGTGGATAATACCACATTCTCTAACTATACAGGGTCTGTAGCAGATGAGAAATCCTGGGACCAGTATCTGGATGTCCCGGGTGACGCCAAGTACCTCATGGCCACTGCCACCTGGGATCAAAGGTCCAGCGACCTGGCACTGCGAATCTACAGCCCTGACGGAAACCTGGCCCAGAGCTCTGATGGATATGAGAGCCAGGAGGTGGTCGATGTCACTGACCCGGTTCCAGGAAAGTGGAGGATAGAGGTCTATGGTTACAGCGTGCCCATGGGAAGAGAGCAAAGCTTCGCGCTTGATGTCGTGCAGTACTCCAAGAGGAACTGGAGCTGGATCTCTGTACAGGGGCCAAAAGACCTGGAGAGCGGCGCGAATGGCACATTGAATGCAGTGCTCTCTGTTCCAGCGGCTGCTGATGGCAGGGGCCTTCAGGGACATATAGAGATAGCCTCGGGCAATGAATCATTTGACCTGCCTGTGAGCATGACTGTAGCTGGAGCAACAATTAAGGATATCAGCTATGCAGAGGGACGGGATAACAGCAGCCGCGGCTATAATAGATTATCAATAGGTGTCGACGTCAATGTCTCCCTTCCTGGAGATTACAGGCTTGAGGGGGGCCTTGAGGACTGCTCTGGAGAGATGATCAGGTGGCTTACCAATAATGAAAGCCTGTCTCAAAGCAATGTAATGGCTCTCGATGTAAGCGGCAGCGATCTCTGGAAGAGTGGCAAATGCGGCCCCATGAAGATAGACGGCCTGTTCCTGTACAACGGCTTTGGGGAGCTAATAGACCAGTATAAAGGAAACACGACCATAAATCTCAGTCCTAAGGACTTCCACCCCCCAGAGGCATACTTCTCAGGGAACTTCACTGATCTGACAGGCTCTGACAATAAGCTGAAGAGGATAAGGATTGGAGTAGGAGTGACCGTGGTCCAGCCTGGGACATACCAGTTGAGCGGCAGGCTTGAAGATGACAGCGGGAACGACCTTGGCAGAGATACCGTGATGAGCGGCTTATCCCAGGGAGAGCAGACAGTACAGATGGAGTTCAATCCTACAAAGTTCACAATGCTTGGACAGAACTCGTCCATACACCTCAAAGACCTGTCTCTGGACTTAAACGGCACTGAGCTGGAGCGCAGGGATAATGCCTGGACGAGCGATGTGATAAACCCAGATGTATTCAAGGATAGCAGCAGCATCAGGGCAGAGAATGGGAAGATAGTCATACCTTAGAGAATTTCAAGATCTGAGGTGACCTCAAGAGGACCTCAGATCGGGGCCTGATCTGAGGCCTCTTCTTGGCCGGGCTACAGGTTCCTGGACAGCCTGGAGAGCTTATCGATCATCCAGTTGGTCAGGAAGCCGGTAAGGAAGCAGACGAACATGGTTGAGAATATCCGGCTCTGGGAGTTGACATTGAAGACTACCAGGCCGCTGCTGAAGATGAGGTAGGCCATAAAGCCGAATATGAGGCTAAGCATTGGTATGGCCACATACCAGACCCTCTTGTATCTGGTTGCAATTCCCATCTTGCGCAGGTCGTCCACGATTCCAGTGAGTATCTGAGCCGATGATCCAAGGCCTGCGAAGAACGAGGCCCACAGAGGCACTTCAAGCACAGTCACATTCGAGTAGAAGTATATCATCAGGCCAAAGAAGATACAAGAGGCCAGGGCGAAGAGGACTGAGTATAGGCCGTAGAGCTTGAAGAAGAATGAAATGGTCCTCATGCTGTGGGTCCTAAAGCCAAAGATCCTCAGCTTTGCCTCGTTTATTGCTGTGGTCAGCTCGTATCTGGACCTGTCGTAATACAGGTAGGCATCGGCCAGGTTGTCCTTATTCAGTTCCTTGAATGCTAGAACATAGAAGTCATAGCTGTTTCTGACATCAATTGAGCTCCTATGAGCAGCCTGCAGAGTACGGTTTAGCCTCTGCAGGTCGCCAACAAGATCTTGTGATAGAGCCACGTTAGAGTCCCCTTTTGCTTCCACGTGAAATAACTTACAAAATAAGGAT
>DATMZB010000278.1:0-2044 GCA_035560655.1 Methanotrichaceae archaeon
AAGTAATTCAACGTCCAGACCACCAGTTATGATTCCCTAGCCTCTGCAGCTATATACTGAGCAGGAACTGTCATAATAAAAATGGGGAGATCCACATGGAAAAGGTTGGGCGCTTTGATGTCTGGGCCGAGATGGCGTATATAGACTTTGAGCTCGAGGCTCTGCTGGAATCTCACCCGGAGATTGCTCAGGGCCATGAGAAGGACCTAGAGGATCTTGGACTGGATATCTACCTCCGCCGTCAGCCCACGGATAAGGGATGGTGAATGCTCCCCACCCTAAAGGGTGGGGCTTCTATCGATTTTACAAAGAGATTGCATTCCCAATCTCAGAATACTTACAGCGGCATTCAAATCCCTGTCTATTGAAAGCCCACATCGAGGGCAGTTATGGATTCTATCAGACAGAGATTTTTGGACGAGACAGGAATTCCAGTCTTTGAACCATTCAATGTCTCATTCACCCAGAGTCCAGCCCCAACTCGGTGTGCTCCTTCTGTCACCAGGACGGGCGCTGCATAACTGGCATTTGGCGAGGCTTGTTTCATGGGATGCCGAGATCCTGATGGGTTCTATCCTTGAACGCCGTACAGGCATGCATACGGGACCTAAGCCGCCAGAATCATGCAGACCATATCTCTTCTCAAGACTCGCGATTATACCTTGATAATAGCCCAGGAGCATATACATTAAAACGGCATATCATATCACAATGGTTATATCCATTATTTCAGACTTGTATCAGCGCTAGTGGTATGATGATTCTCAGAGCCCTGAAAGCAGTTGCGGATCTCATTATAGAGACCTACCTTGGATGGATGCGCAATAATGCGCCCCTGCATGCGGCAGCCCTGGCATTCTATGCTCTGATCTCTATGGCCCCATTGCTCACCCTGGCAGTCATTGTGGTAGGCCACTCCCATGAGACTGCAGTGATGAATTTCATAGTCATGGAGATGGGACGAATGGGCGGAAAGCCAGCAGAAAACCTGGTTGAAGATATACTAAACAGCCGCCAAACGCCCTCAAGTATCCCGGCGCTGATGCTCTCAATCATATTCCTGGTCTTTGGAGCATCTGCCGTGGTCCTGGAGCTTCAAAACTCCATCAATTCCATGTGGTCTCTCACAGCCAGGACCTGCGATGTCACAAGAAGCGTTCTCATATTCATCAAGCAGAGGATAATCTCTGCAGCAGTAGTAATGGTCTTTGGATATATCCTCCTGGCTGCGCTGGTCATCAATACCCTTTGGTCGACGTTCTACAGCAAGTTCATCCAAAATGTGCTCTTAAACCTGGGCATGGCCGCGCCTCCTGAGAGCCTTTGGGGCTCGCTGCTGATTTACTTGCTCATCTTTGCAGCCATCTTCAAGTTCCTGCCCTCGGCCCTCATCAGGTGGCGCGATGTATGGCTTGGAGCAGCACTCACTGCAGTCCTATTCTGGATGGGAAACTACCTCATACAGCTGTATTTCACACATATCTTCTTTGCATCTATCTATGGCGCAGCGAGCTCAATAGTCATTTTTCTGCTCTGGGTGAACTATTCAGCAATGATAGTCCTCTTCGGAGCAAAGCTTACCCAGGTCTATGCCTGCAAGTACGGCCAGCCAATTAAGCCATGTGAGGATGTTGCGCTTGAACAGTGAATCATCTATCATGAGATTCCAGTCATTGGCCTAGCCATGTGCATAAATGGCGCCGAGGTCTTCTTCACTTGCATCAAGCCCTGCCATGGCACATTCCCAGTGAAGACTAAGATGGAATAAGGATCATGAGTTCTGCCCGGCCTCTGCGCACATGGCTGGCGGCCAGGACCCAGATCTCAGGGATATTTGAGTCCTAAATGCCTTGGCAGCAATGCCTTACGAAGCTGGATCCTCACGATGGTGCAGACCCGGCGAGGCTGCCCAACTTTATAAGTATATGGACAATCGATCCAAAACCATATAAGGCTGAAGGTGGTGTGGCCTGGAATGGGAGATCTGGCAGTGCCAGGGCTCTCCTGGAAAAAGTTGAGCTGGTGTAGTGGAATACAGTAGTAT
>DATMZB010000279.1:0-7574 GCA_035560655.1 Methanotrichaceae archaeon
CTCATCATCTCAGAGCTGGATGGACTCAAACACTATCCAGACAACCGTTACGCGGATTTCAGACGAGCTGCCGCAGAGTTCGTGGGCTTAAGACCTGAACAGATAGTGCCCGGAAACGGGTCCTCAGAGATCATAAGGCTCTTCGCGGAGACGGTGCTTGAAGATGACGACCTGGCGTTGGTACCAAAACCGACATTTGGGGAGTATGAAAGCCAGGCAAGGCTCATGGGTGCGAGCACCCAGAGGGTCGGCATAGACCCCGCGGGGGTGCCGAGGTTTGATGACGGCCTGCTCCGCAGGGCCGCGGCCGCGTTCCTGTGCAACCCGAACAACCCGACAGGGAGGCTTCTGCCCAGGGGGACCGTAGAGGAGATGGCCAGGAGGTGCGAGCGTCTTGGCACATACCTCCTCGTGGACGAGGCATTCATAGAGCTTTCAGATCCAGATCAATCAGTGATCAGCCTGGCCCCGGAGATGGAGCACCTCGTGGTGATGAGATCTCTTACCAAGTGCTTTGGAGTCCCCGGACTGCGCCTGGGCTTTGGAGCTGCCAACGAGAACCTGGCAAGGGTGATGGACACGGCCAGGATTCCATGGTCGATAAGCTCGATTGCTGCATCTGCAGGGGCGTACCTCTTCGGGCATGCCGGCTACCTGGAAGAGTCCAGGGCGCTGATCAGGGCCGAGATCGCCTGGCTCGCCGAGCACCTGACAGCTCTCGGTCTAAAACCCCATGAAAGCCAGGTCAATTTCATACTGGTGGAAATTTCTGGTGCCAAGATAAGCTCGCAGGAGCTTTGCGAGAGGACAGAGCGCCAGGGCGTTCTCATCAGGGATTGCCAATCATTTGGCCTCGGAGACGGATATATCAGAGTAGCTGTGAGAAACAGGGCTGAGAATGAGATGCTCATATCTGCCCTGGAGAAGGCGATCCTGGAGAAGACAACCCAATGGAAAGGCTGAGCTGTGAGAGGTACCCCTGCCACTTTCCTGAGCAGGACTGCACTCTGTGCTTCTGTCCGTTCTATCCATGCATGGATGATAGGACCGGTGGGCGGTCCGAGGGCGGCGAGTGGCTCTGCGATTCTTGCACACTGGTGCACAATCCTGACGTCGCCGGCCGGATAATGGATAGCCTCATGAATGGCGATGACCTGAAAGCTGCCTGGAAGAAGCTGGAGGAGATGCTGTGAGCGGACTGGAAATATTTGCACTGGCTGTAGCCTTTGATATACTGGTGGGGGAACCCCCTACGGGGGTCCACCCTGTGGTCTGGATAGGGAAGCTCATATCCGCGCTGCGGAGGTCAGCTCCGGTCCCGGCAACAAGGGCCGCGGGCCTGTTCGTGGCTCTGGCGGTCATATCCGTGACCATCACCGCAGGCTCTGTCCTGGCCTTTGCGGCCGGCTACGTTCATCCTATACTGGGCGCGCTCGTGGCTGCCTACCTGCTCAAGTCCACATTTGCAATGAGGTGCCTGCTGGACACATCCAAAAGCATTGGGCAGGCCATAGATGATGATATGAAATCCGCCAAGAGCATGCTCCCGGCGCTTGTGGGCAGGAAGACCGAAAGCCTGACGCCAGCCCAGGCCAGGTCTGCAGTGATAGAGTCGCTCTCAGAGAACTATGTGGATTCTGTCCTATCTCCCATATTCTACTACCTTCTCTTCGAGCCCTTCGGCCTCGGCCTCCAGGCGGCACTCGGCTTCAAGGCCATCTCCACAATGGACAGCATGCTCGGGTACAAGACTGCTGAGCTGAAGGAGATGGGGTATGTGCCGGCACACCTGGACGATATTGCCAACTTCATACCTGCAAGGCTCTCCATATTCCTGATAGCCCTGTCCAGCCCTGCAAAGGCGGGACGGGCACTCGCAGTAGCGCTCAGGGACCACGCCAAGACGCCCAGCCCCAACTCGGGCTGGCCCATGTCTGCGGCTGCAGGCGCCCTTGGAGTGCGCCTGGACAAGCCCGGGTATTATGTCCTTATGGATGAGGGGGCAGAGCCAAGGCGGGAGGATATCTCAAGGGCGCTGCGTCTCGTCGGCACTACAATGGCCCTGACCATTATCATCTCTCTGCTGGTGCTTGTGGTATAGTGGATTCATTTAAGGTTTGAAGCGTTCTCATTGGGACAGTGCGCTATGCCCATTGCTTCTGGGTGCGACTGTCTTGGCTCAAAAACTGCCAGGGGGGAACACTTATGAAGCTAATCCATAGCTGGGTCAAGAGCATGATGGTGCTTGAAGCGCTCTCTTTGGGACCATACGCTATGCCCTTTACTTCAGGGTGCGACTTCCCCCCTGACCCCCTCTGGGGGGAACATTCCCACATCCAAGCCTCAGATGGGTCAAGAGCATGATGGCACCAGATTGCATATGCCCACACATCCTTAAAGCGCTCTGTAATATGGCTATCGATCACTCAAACAGTCCTCGGCCAGCGATTTCATATTGTCATAAATGTTCCCCCCAGAGGGGGTCAGGGGGGAAGTCGCACCCTAAAACGTAGGGCACTCGTGCTAACCCAGAACGTCGTGAAGTTCTTTTGCCTTTCGATGATCGTTATTGGATTAGATAGCATGAACAGCGCGGCATTTCCGCGGTATGATATCTTGGAACATGTCAGTGTGCCCAGAATAATACGGCCTATCCTGTTGCATTCGCCGCCTTATCCCAGCCCCGCCGTGCTGATGACGTGCAGCACAATGTTTATCCAGATCCAGGATAAAATGTAGTATGAATGGAGACGATGGGAGATCTTCTTGAGAAGGTAAAGGAGTTCGCCACCAAGAACTTCACCAAGGAGGACGCCGAGAAGCTCTTTGGCTGGAAGGTCACTGATATGGCGGTCAGAAATCCAGAGGAGAACAAGACCACAATCACAATGACCTTCGAGAACGGCCTTGTGCTTGATGCCTTCTACTTCCTGCACCCGGCTCTGGCTGAGCTTGGGGATAATGTGGAGTTCACTCTCAGGCTCAAGACGGACCTGACCTCCAGGATAAGGTACAACATCTTCTACTCAGCCTACATCCATGGCCAGGGCTATATGAGGATCGACCTTGGGACTGTAGAGAACAAGATGGTGCAGGCCATGTACGAGGAGTACTACATCCCGGCGATCAGGCAGATATTCCGGCCCATAATCGAGCAGTTCAGGGGGTTCTATACCAGGGACTTCTTCGGAGTGGAGGCCGACTCAAATCAGGGCTACATATATTACTCGCCTGTCAGCTCAAGGGTCGAGTCAAAGGCGGCCAGCATCTGGGACGTGATCGCCAAGCTCCACAGATTGGATGATCTGCTGAGGCAGCCGGAGATCAGGCACAGCCTGACGGAGCTTGATGTGCAGATGAGCTTTTTGCCAAGCGTCATGTGGACTTAATCTGCATGAGCTGGCTAACTAATATTTTTATTAACTGGCATTTTTATTAACCGGCAGCTCTGGCCTCGATTCATGGGCCTTCCTTGCAGGCGTGTTTTGGACCAAGGCCTTGAGATGACATGCAGTTAGTGACCTGCCCAAAAGATGATTCGGCTCGACATATTTTGAACTGACTTCCAGATCAGTTTTCCTCAGCTACACTCATTTCAGCCTAGCTATACCGCAATGTCTGCACCAATGTTGTCTCTAATAGCCTTAGTGAGGAAAATGCTTAAGGAAAGGACTTTCATGATTGTATAGGTGATTATCTTGAAGCCTAGCAGAACTATCAAGTTGGCAATCCTTATCACGATCGCCATTGGAATAGTTACCGCCTGTGCCGCCTCCCAGAGCGATATGCCGCCAGCCGCCACGATCTCCCCCGACAGATCCAGCGGGCCTGCGCAGAGCTATGTCGAAGATGCCGCGGCCGCCGTTCCAGCCGAATCCGGCTCAGGTGTCTATGAGAACTCCACATATGGATTTGATATGAGCTACCCGGATGGCTGGATCGTCAAAGAGGCCGACCCGAACTCCATGGGCATGGTAGTGGGCTTCCTGGCGCCGGGAAATAATATCGATAGCCCCACGAACTACGTGACTGTGCAGACTGAATCCCTGCCATCCAGCCAGAAGATCACACTGGACACGTACACAAGCGCCATCACCACCAACCTGAATAGCTCATACAAGGACTTCAAGCTCCTTGCCAAGAGGAATATCACTCTTGGAAACCTTCCTGGAATAGAGCTGCTCTACACCATGGATAACGATGGAACGCCTTATGAGGTCCTTGTGCAGTATACGATAAAGAACGACAAAGCCTATGTCCTCACATACTATGCCCAGGAGGACCGCTACTCTCAGTTCGAGGACGGTGCCAGGGAGCTTTTAGGGTCATTCGAGTTCGGCGGCTCCAAATCGAATCCGGCGACTGAGGAAGGCCGGGCTCTATTGACGCCTCTGCCGTTCACCAGAGGGGGCAGCGCTTGATTGGGATCTGGGCCTGTCCTGCCTGGCCGCAGACGCTGATTCGATTGCATGGTTGATGCGCTAATGAATTCATAGATGCAGCATGGGCAGAAGCGCTGAGCTTATCCCTGCCCATGCCCGGCTTTCAGCTGACCAGCTGCATGGTGATCACTTTCTCGCCTCCAAAGTTGGAGGTCAGGCTCCTCTCCAGGTAGTGCTGCTCAATCTGAGATAGCTTTCCAGTTGAATCATATGCTAGATCCTCCCTGAAATCCACCTGGTTCGTCCTCTCCAGGACTATCCCATCCTGGCCGCTTCTTGCCACGCTCACCTGCATGCCTGTATCTGGGTCTGTATCCACGATCCCGGTGGCCGCTGATAGGGCCTCAGGGGGGACGAAATCGCCCATGAGCCTGGACGGGCTGCACACCACATCGAAGTAGGTTGCAGCCGCGGAGCTCTGAGTGTAGGGGTCCTCCCTCAGCCTGGCAAACCTCTCATGAACCTCCTGGACTGTCACCTTCGATGCCAGGGCAGATGCCATTGGCGTGGTGCCCTGGAACTGCGTCACCGACTGGCCCTGGTATCCCCAGGTCTGTCCCTGGGCCAGCCAGGAGGGAAGACTTCCGTCCTTCCATGGTATCTCAAGGCGCCGCAGGTTGCGAAGCTGCAATATGGCATGATTGCCGCTGGTCCTGACCATGCCTGGGTCGCCCTCTCCCTCTGTGGAATAATCGCTGGTATGGTAGAGGAGGAGCCCCGAGTACTGGTCGTAGACCACGGCCATCTCAAATGTCCCTGACTTGAAATCGAACCTTATTGCCTGGAAATTCTTTCCCTCTATAGAGAATGGAATCCTCAGCACAGTCAGATCGTCGGCAGACCCTTCAGGGATCTTTTGCAGGACCTGAGGATTTGCCCAGAAATCGCCGATCCCGACAGGGGCTACTGAGCCGTAGCTGTTCACCTTGCGCATCCCTCCATAGAGATCGGGGGCATATGACTCGGTGGATGTTGCAGCCAGGCCGTTTTCCATGGCCACCACATCTATCTGGACCATGCCGTTGCCCGCAGAGCCTGAGCCCACATCTGTTTTTTCGCCTGCCTTTCCCTCAAAGTCCGATGTGCTGGCGAGCATGTCATATGTCGCCCTCAGACCTTCAGTCACCCACTGGGGAGCAGGGGCGCTGTTCAGGTCAGGGTATCTCATGGGCATTGGATTCTCGCTGCCGCTTGGCAGGGTCGGAGCGCCAGAAGCCGCAGGGATCAGGGCAAAGCAGACTGCAGCGATGAATGCGGCATAGAAGCCACATTTTGGGATCATAGCCTCATATTCACCATTGAAAGGTATAAATCTAATCTCAATACTGGTGATTGGGCGCTCCTAGTGGCCTCAGATGGCGGTCACTCCAGGCCTTGACTTTAAAATACGTGTGCAGAGACATTTACGTCACCAGGCAAGCGCCGGCCGGGAGCTGTTCGATGGTGGAATCTTTTTATATCAGCTCTATGCCTGCGCTTTTGGGACAACTGCCCACAAAATTGCAGAGCATAATGTATGGGAGGTGATTATAGCACAATGTATAGGAGGTGATCATATCTCACCGGTCGGATGATTGTGCAACTCAGGCTCTGAATCTTGGAAGAGCGCCCCATAGGGATACGCTTTGAGGCTGCTGCCAATACCAGGGCATGCAGCACAGCCCAAAAGATCTGGCCTGCTCAATCATCCGGCACAGCGAGGCTGAAATGGTACCACAGGCGCAGCAGGAGAAGCGTCCCGCATATAACCCCGCCCGCCTCATGCGCATCGAGGCGGAATCTCGCATCAAATCACCGGCTTTTTGGATAAATTTATATGCGGTCTGATCTATGGTCAGTACCTAACATCAATAGTAAGCATTAGCTTGCGGAGGGATCGAATGTTGATTTCAAGGAGTTCCAATCCGGGACTTTTAATTGCATTGACAGCTCTGGCTCTAACGCTTTGGGCTTCCAGTGCAGCGGCCTATCCAGGACAGGTTCCTATAGGCCCGGGTGACGATGTGGGATTGTACGCACAGCAGACAAAAGACGGAGGCTACGTGATAGCAGGCTACTCCGGAGATATCTCTGGAGGAGATTTTGATACCCTGCTTATCAAGACAGATGCCAAGGGCGATATGCTGTGGAACAGGACCTATGAGGTCCTGGGTGATAACTATTCCAATTACGGCTATGCAGTCAAGCAGACCGCCGATGGTGGATACATCATTGCAGGCTACACCAAGTCTTCGAGCTCTGACAGCTACGATGCACTGCTGATCAAGACCGATTCTGATGGGGCCATGCAGTGGAACAAGACCTATGGAGAGGCCTGGTCCGGGAACGAGTACGGCTACAGCGTCGCCCAGGCCAGCGATGGCGGTTACGTCCTGATCGGCGGCACAACCTCGCCAGGGACTGGCGCCAATGCCGGCACCAGCGACGCCCTTCTGATAAAGACGGATTCAGATGGAAATATGCTCTGGAACAGGACCGTAGGCACACAGGACAGCGAGAGCGAGGTCGCATACTCTGCTGAGCAGACCAGAGACGGCGGCTACATCCTGGCAGGGACCAGGTCCTCGCCCGACAAGAGCAGGGGAAGCGACATTCTTCTGGCTAAGCTCTCCAGCGAAGGCGCCGAGGAATGGAACTCGACCATAGGCTCTGACCTCGCAGGAGAGGAGAGGGCAAGCTCAGTACAGCAGACCAAAGACGGCGGATATGTCTTAGCAGGCTGGACCAACTCGTCAGGCACAGGCACGTTCGATGCCCTTGTGGTCAAGACAGATGCCATGGGCAAGACGGAGTGGAATAAGTCGATAGGCGCAAGCGACATGGGCAACGAGGCGGCTTACTCGCTCCAGCAGACCTCTGACGGCGGCTACATCATCGCTGGCTCCAAGAACGCCACAACGCCCGGCGAGGGAGAGGACATCCTGGCAATCAAGCTGGATGCAAACGGGAACGAGTCCTGGACAAAGACATTCGGGTCCGACTGGAAGGGCGAGGAGAAGGCCAGCTCCATAATTCAATCTGAAGATGGCGGCTACATACTCGCAGGCTGGACGACGTCCATAGGCGACAGCAGCTCGGATGTTCTCCTGGCCAAGCTCGATGGACAGGGCAACGCAGAGTGGCATAAGGTCT
>DATMZB010000280.1:0-3964 GCA_035560655.1 Methanotrichaceae archaeon
GGCGTATTCCTATAAAGTATGTTTATTTCGAGTTGAGAAGTTCATTTTGAGCGATTCTAAACTTTCTTCTTATGAAGTCGCTGCATATCGTCCATGATTCCTAACCTCTCTGAACTCCGAGAAAGTCATCTTAGCGAAGAATGCGGGCTGATTAACCCATGCCGCCATATCATCATATACCTTCTGGCCTCGGCATGTCTTATACCTCATCGCATAGGCTCTCTGGTTTAGCTCCTTGAGCACATTGAGGCGGTGCAAGTCCTCTTCTACAGTGCTGTTATAGCCCACCAGGACATACCATTGAGATCTGTTGATGCCATGCGCCCGGAGAGTCGTTATACCTGCCTTCACCTGATCTTCTATGGCTATATTATCCCATGAGAATCTGAGATGTGGTCTAACTCTCAGGCTCTTAAGGATCCTGGCATTTTCTTCATTTATCAGCCTGATATCAAGGCCCTGGTTGAAGTCCACCGTCAGACCCTCGGCCTTAATCTGGCTGGCTATCTTCTCAAAGTGCTCGGGCAGTGCCAGGATATTGTTGTCAAGGAGAACTATATGCTTATGCGCAGGATCCCAGAATTCATAGATATCCGCGACTGGCCTCATGCTGCCTTCCTTGGTCGGGACTATGCAGAATGGGCAGTGCCGGATGCAGCCCCGTGAAGTGAAGCCCATTGAATAATCCAGCTTATAGAGACCATAGTCAGGCATCAGATGCTCTATGCCCTCTGGCAGAGAGGCTTTCAGATCAACACCAGAGCCGCCCAGGTGGACCTCGGAATGTGGAAATTGCCCGGCCTGCGCTCTGGATGCCTCTGCATTGTCTGCGAAGACGCAAGAGATGTAAACGATATCTGGAGTGAATAGCCGAGTTGATAGATGAATCCCCTTTTCTAGAATGACCTCATCGCCATGAGACTTATAGAAGGTTGATAGCTTCATTAGCGCGAGGTTCGGTAAGGTGCCATCGGCTTGGATCATTAAGACTTGTCTGTTCACATCCACATCTCCAAAGCGGCTGCTAACCGCCAATATCCACACGCGCTATGAGAATATCAACTTATCCTAGGCAGGAGATAGCGATTCTTCCAAGAAAATAATGGGTGACATCTTTCCAGCCATTGCCTGCAATGTCACCCAAAAAGAGGGGGCCATCTCAGCCCATCCAGCCAGAGATAGGGGCATTCTAGGGCATTCTACGACCTCGGTTTCATCCTGTTCCGTAAAAACCGCTTTAGGTCCTCTATCCTGACCCCGGAAATGAATCCCTGCCCACCGTCCTTGTAGCTTGCTACCAGATCGATCTCTATGACTTCATCTAACCAATCGCTCATGCTTTCTTCTCCAGCGCCTTCCCTATCCTTTTCGCTTCTCTCTTAGCAATTTCATCCAACAGATCATAGAATTCTTTGTTCGCCTCGCGGTGCCTTCTTTTTGCTTCTGCCAGCTCCTCGTCAGTGAGCCTGCCTTTGCCCCTGCAATAGGTGCAACTGTCGGGCATGCCTATGAAGTTCTCTTCGCCATAGTGGTTCCATCCAGGCGTGTCTCCGGTGCCGCCGCACTGCGGGCAGTCTGTGTAAAAAGCGATTGGGACTTTAATGGGTTCTCTGGTCATGCTTTCTTCTCCTGCCTCTTCTCTTCATTCCTGCTCATATTCCCCACAAAAATAATGCGGGCTCACTCGCCTATGCTGAACAGGGCAGTATCCATGTGCTGTCTCCGAGATTGCGCTCCCATACAGCTCACATCCAGCGCAACAATCCGATCCCCAAGGAATTATAGGGATAGACATCGCATCGATCACTCTGCCCTCTGCCAGAGCCTCAGCTCGGAGTTGAATTGCGTAGTTGTCTAGCATGCTTCTCCTCTTGCTTATTCCTGCTTTCTCTGCCCTTCCGCTTCTTTGGAAATATCTTCCACCTTGCCATTGCAGCACGCCCCTTGCTTGAAATTCACTACCAGCTTATCCGGCCATGCTAAATCAGGATTCGTCTCGTCCATGCCATGCAGGAAAAGCTCTCCGAGATATTCCTCATGGTCAAACATGCAATGTTCTAGGTCGTAGAGGTCCATGTGCATGGTTTTGGTTGCGAGGTCATAGCGAATAGTCATTTGTTCAGCCTCCGCCAAACACCTTTCAAAGTCAGCACCAAGCCCCGGTATTGGCGAGGCGTGACCCAAAAGTTCCATGTAAGAACCGAGGGCTCACACTTCGGCCAATGGACTGAAAGAGAGATGGTGCAAGGGGCAATCATCTCATCTTCCTCACATATGCTCTTTGGGCCTCTAGCGCGATCTCAATGCATTCCTCTGGATCAAACCCCAGATCATCACACCACTTAACACCACTGACTATCAGGTTGCCCATCTCTTTCTTTAGCTCCGCTTCATTCGGGGCATCCGTGGGCAGCTCATCCCTGGCATAGCGACAAATGTCGCCAAAGACCTTGCCGAGTCTGACAATGATTCCAAGCAGGCCGACATGGCCAGGCCCCCAGATCTGGCGGGACTCTGTGAGAATGTCTTCAGTCCTCACGCTATCACCTCTACAGCCTTCGGCCTCGGACAATACAGTAATGGAATCGACTTTGGCCTCTTCACGGCCACGAACACCCGATCTACTGAACTCTCCATCATGACGGGGGTCACTGGCATGTACTTATTGCCTATGCTCCAGCAGAACTTGGTCTGCATATGGCCGTGTGCAGGTACAAGATGTACCACATTGCCCTCGTGCTCCAGGCCATTCCAGCCATGAGTAGTCCAGCGCACGGTCTGGCCGATCTGGAGAGCCTTGCCGTTCTTGTCGATCATGCAGCCCCAATCCTCCCAATAGTCTCCTTGAGCTCTTCCGCCTTCTGCTGATGGTATTTCAGATCTAAGCGAAGTTCTGGGAGCAGGGACTTCATTCTAGCCGTGGATATGCTCTCAGTCTTTATGGTGATGCATTTTTCTTTTCTTCTGGATTCTATGGCCAGCTCGAAAGAAGATAATTGGCGGGGTTCTGGCATCATGGCTCAACCACCTCCCCCATGATCGGATGCCCTTCGCCCTCAAATCTTATCAGCTCCCCGTCCTGCCAGAGCTTCACATCCTTAAGCTGATAATAGCAGCCATCGTCCTTGTTCAATAGCACCAGGTTCGCGGTCTGGAAGTCCTCTGCTTTGATGTCCGTGGTCTTAAGCCAGCCTTTGACGCCATACTCACCTACCCGGAGTTCATATTCTCCATGCCAGTCTAGCCAGGGATTCATTGCGGCACCACCACCTCATAAACAATCGCCAGGGCCACGCCGATCAGAATGTAGGCTGAGAGCGTCATGGCCCTAGCCTCCTCAACCAATCCTGCATAGGAGTATCCTGTCTCAGATCCCTTCCAGAATTGTACAGAAAGTGCCGACCTCTGACAAATAGGCGAATCTTGCCATGCGGCAAGAGTTCTAAGAGGGCGTTCATGTCCTCTCAGCCCCTAGTGCGATCATATTAGCAAGCAATGCCCCTGCTGATCGGTCCTTCTGGAGTTCAGAATATGGCTTCAGAGCACAGACTCTGGGCGTGTTGATGGGGTCTACTTGTGGCCGGGCGGCAAGCTGCTCTTTCAGGCCGGTAATCTCTGCATCCTTCTCGGCCAGCTCCTCTTTCTGGAAGGCATTGTTCGCTTTGTGCCATGCTATCATCTGGGCTGCTTTCTTCTGCTTGCTTTTCAGCTTCTCATTCTTGGCCCTTGTCTCATGGACTCCCTCCAGCATTGCAGCAATTGTTTCCCCTCTGGCAGCATTGTCGCTCTGAAGTCCTGCGATGAGGCGGCTCTGCCTAGCATACTCTTCCTCATGGTAGGCGATCACTGCCTTCTGGCCACGTCTGAGGGCCTCGTTTCTGGCCAGGGCCTCAGAGACTTTGGCAGACTCGGACCAGGCGGCTTGTAGCTGCTGGTTGAGCTGATTGTTGCGATACTTCAGAGC
>DATMZB010000281.1:0-2773 GCA_035560655.1 Methanotrichaceae archaeon
GATGGCTGCCTGCTCGATCTTGGCCATCTCTTCAGAGTAGTGCAGGTAAGTGTCGACGGAAGCGACTACAACCCTGGCCTCTACTGTGAGGATCTCGATGCCAACCAGGCTGACCCTGGCCCAGGTGTCAACGACTATTCCCTTATCGAGTATTCTGTCCAGAACCTCTGCAAGGCTGGATGCATCTGGAGTAGCTGTTACCATTCAATTCACCTTCGTTGCTGCATTTTATCTGGCTTCCATATCGGTCGAGGAGATCTATCCTCTTGGACCCTGATCCCTCCTGTCTTTATCCTTCTGCTCCTCCCTCCTGGATTGGAAGATATGGAATGGATGGAGGAAGCCAGCCCAAGTTGCCCACCCATATCATCTGTGTCTGACTCGCTTATACGCAGGGTCCTTCACATATTCACCGATCTGTTTGATATCCCGGCAGGTTGTGCCGTACAATCCATCAGTAGTACATATGCCTTAAAATACCCTTTCATTTTTCGCGTTTACTTCTCAGAACTGTTCCATCTTTTGTTTCGAAAATTGAAAGTTCAGAAGCTATAAGACCGATGCTATAGGGGTATAGCCTAAGCTATCGATATAGATGTAACTGAAGACCTTATGATGAATTAAAAGAGCGATGGGGAGCAAAATGAGAATCCTGGTGGTGGATGATGCTCCATATATGCTTAAGGCACTTAGGGATATACTCGGGGCTTACGGATATGAAGTGCATGAAGCAGTAAATGGAGAAGAGGCTTTGACAAGATATAAAGAGATCAGGCCTGATGTGGTACTCATGGATATACTGATGCCTATGCTCGATGGAGTGAGCGCCACACGGAACATACTGAAGTATGACGCAAAGGCCAAGATCATAGTCATCACTGCCGTGGGCAAGAGCGGTCTCGAAAAAGACTGTCTAGAGGCGGGAGCCAAGAACTTCATAGTCAAGCCCTTTAAGATAAAGGAGCTTTTGAGTTCAATAAACTCCCTGGACTGATATGAAAGGAATCGAATCCGTAAGGGGCTACCAAGAGGATATCATTGAGGCGATACCCAGCACCATCATAGTTGTAGACAGGTCTTTGAACATTTTATACGCGAACAGGAATTACTATATAAAATCAGGCAAGAAGGAGAGGGATGTAATAGGGGAGAAGCTATCCCGGGTATTTCCTCAGCTCTTCATAGAGAAGGCCAGGATTGAGGAGAAGATCAGGGATGTCTTCATAACCGGAATACCATTCGATGGAGCTCAGCTCAGGTATCCCGGCGGCCTGTTTTATTTTTATAAAATCTATCCCCTGAAGGAATCGGAGAGTTCCGCCAACAAGGCAGTGATCTTTATGGAGGATATAACTGAGCTAACAAGGCTAGAAGAGGAGCTTAGAGACTCCTATGTCAAGCTGGAGAATGCCTATGCCGAGCTTAAGGAGAACGATGAGATAAAGTCAGAGTTCATCTCCACAGCATCACATGAGCTCCGGACGCCGCTCACGGTCATTAACAGCTACATAGAGATGTTTGAGGAGGGGATGCTGGGAGAGCTCACAGCCACACAGAAGGAGAAGGTGCAGGTGATCCACTCCCAGACGGATCATATGATCAAGCTGGTAGAGGATATGCTCGATACCTCAAGGCTGGAATCAACCAAGTTCAGGACTCAGAAGAACCCTGTAAAGGTAGAGGAGATAGCCAGATCTGTCTTGGAAGAGCTCTCCAGGCTTGCAGGACTCAAGGAGCATACCATGGTGCTTAAGGTTGAGGCGCCGCTGCCAATAATCAATGCAGACGGCAGGCGCATAAAGCAGGTCTTCAATAACCTTCTCACAAATGCCATAAAGTACACTCCTGATCGCGGCAATATTGAGGTCAGGATCTGGCAGGAAGACTCAGATGTCATGGCATCCATCTCAGACAACGGCATAGGCATCCCCAAAAAGGATAAGGACAAGGTCTTCGAAAAGTTCTTCACAGGAACCGGAACCTCTTTGATAAGGGAGTCAGGCAGGATGGGACTTGGCCTGGCAATAGCCAAAGGAATAGTTGAGGCCCACCAGGGCCGGATCTGGGTGGAGAGCGAGGTGGGCTTTGGAAGCACTTTCACATTCACGCTCCCTAAATATGCTTGAGGATATCTTCGATTCGCGGCAGCGGGGCAGAGGTATGGGTCTATCATCCATATGGCGGAGCCTCAGAGGAAAGAAGCTGGATGTAGTGCCTGCAACTGAGCCCCTCAACCACATAACCTGCCATGACCTGGTTAAAGGCTCAAACTATATAGTAAAGGAGCCAAGAGCTGAGTTCAGCTTCGAGATCTTTACCTCTTTAGTAAAGGGCAAATGCGTGGATTGCGATCACCCTGGAGCTTTTCCATGCGAGAGCATAGGCTGCGAGGGCTGTACTCTGAGCTGCACTTGCAAAGAGTGTCAGCATATCCGGGCCCAAGGACTGTGCTTTACGATGAGGTCGCCTGAAGAGATAAGGCAGAGGTATGTGCTTCAGACCACGCCCATATTCTGGATAAGCAACCACGGTGCTGAAAGCATAAACGCGAACAGCCTGGAGATCATAGCCGACATAACCGGCAGGTTCCTGAAGAAGAGCAGAAATCCCGTTGTTCTCCTGGATGGGATAGAGTACCTGGTTGTTGCAAATGGCTTTATATCTGTATTGAAGTTTCTCAAAGATATAGAAGAGTGGATGATACTGAACAGGGCTATATTCATACTGCCGCTCAACCCAGCTGCACTGGAAGGAAAAGAGCTGGCCCTGATAG